>JAKQII010000377.1 GCA_029557535.1 Acidobacteriota bacterium | reverse complement strand
TGATCAATGCGTTAATCACGGGATCCGAATCGGCCGGATTGATCCGTTCCCTGATCGCCAGCGATTCCCTAAGCGGTGCCGAAAGGATCGAGGAGTCGTCTTT
Source organism: Acidobacteriota bacterium (assembly GCA_029557535.1). GTDB lineage: Bacteria > Acidobacteriota > Blastocatellia > Pyrinomonadales > Pyrinomonadaceae > JAFDVJ01. The sequence continues at coordinate 15,903 of JAKQII010000377.1, read as the reverse complement.
CTCGCCGAACTCGCGACACCTGAAGTCGCCATATTCGAGGAGTACGGAGCTCAGTTGAACCTGGTCGTTGATCGTCGCGCGATAAAGCGCGATCGCCTCTTCGAAATGGCTGCGGATCTCAGTTGAAAGCTTCGCCCGCTCTTTTAACGACTTGAACCCGCCCAAAGACCCGCTCGGCCCGGCTATGGAGCCGGAAGGACTGACCAATCTCTCTTTCCACAACGCGAGATTTGTAAGCGCGACCGCGTAGTTCGGGAGATTCGCGTCTCCGAGACCTTTCTCGATCTCAGCGAGTTCGGTTCCGGCTTTAACGACGTCCTCGATCCGGTTCTCGATCAGGCCGGCCGAGATCTGCTTCTGCAATTCCTGTCTGCGGTCTTCAACGGAGGCGGTTTGCGAAAAGACCGTTGTGGTTGCGATCAAACTGAAAACAAAGAGGATAATTCGAATCATTGAGCACTCCTATCCGAAATCCGCATTCACAAATCCGATATCCGAAATGCGTTCACCAGTTCTTTCTCTTCTTGAAACTCTTCACGACCATGTCGCGGCGCATCTTCGGCAGGTGATCGATGAAGAGCTTGCCGTTGCAATGATCTGTCTCGTGCATGAACGCGCGGGCGGCGTAGCCTTCCGCCTCGCGCTCGAACCAGTTACCGTCGGCGTCCTGCGCCCGCAATTTCGCCTTCATTGGGCGAATCACCACCGCCGGGACCTTGCCGACCGAAAGGCATCCTTCCTGCCCCGACTGCTCGCCTTCCGTTTCGATGATCTCCGGATTCGCGGCGACGAGTTTGATGCCGTCGCAATCCATCACGAACAGGCGCTGATTGAGCCCGATCTGCGGCGCCGCAAGCCCGACGCCCTCGGCATCATACATCGTCTCGAACATGTCGTCGCAGAGCGCCTTCAGCTCGTCGTCGAATTTCTCAACGGGCTTGCCGACCTGGCCAAGGACGGCTTCTGGATATTCTGTGATCTTCCTGATCATGCGATCTTGGATTCTCGATTTTCGATTTTGGATTCTCCGCCAATCGCGATTCTAGAGAACGATAACGGCTGTCAGTCCCCACTCGGAATTGACCGAAAAATCGCAAATCGGCAATCGAAAATCGAAAATTATCTGGGGATTACGCCGCGGCGCGACATGCGCTGAAAATCCCGTTTCGTGAAGAACTTCTTCTCGCCGCGCGTCATGCATTCCCAGCAGACGACCCGCGGCTGGTTGGTCGGCGAAAAGAAGACGTTGTAATGTTCAGTCTCGCGGTCGCATTCCGCGCATCTGGCGATGGGTTTTTCGGTAACTTTCGGGTCAAAGCTCTCGATCATTCTTTTTTCCTCAGTAAGCGTGCTTTTTCGAGATAAAACTTGTGTTCTTCAACAACAGTGTAATTCTCACCGACGAATTTCTCCAAAGGCGCGCACGACTCGCCGATCTCGCATTTTTCGTTCGTCAGCAACCAGATCTCACGCGCGTCCGGCGGAATCTCGGAGACGATGAACCCGGTCTGGCGCCGCCACGCGTCCGGGGTGCCGGCCGGCGCTTCGATCTCCCAATCGAAGAACTTCTCATCGGGAAGGATCGGATTGACGCCGTGATAATGAGCGCGGAGCGCAAGCACGTCGAAGGTCGTGAAGACGACGATCGGCTGGCCCGGACGCTCGGATTCTTCAACGAATTCCGCCACGCGACGCCAGTCGCCGCGTTTCGTCAACCACGGATACATCGCGAAGATCGAGTAACTGTAGAAGGCCAACACTGTCAGCGCGACCGCCGCGACCGCAAGCTTCGGGACACCTCTCCACAAAAGCGTCGTCAGGAGGATCAGAAACGGCGCGAACAGTACCGACGCGTGCCGGCTTGCAACATAAACTTCGCCGAGCGCCAAGTAGGCGACGAAGAACAAGAGTCCGATCGTCGCGACCAACGCGGTCAGCGCGCGCAGTCGTTCGTCGGAGACGATCTCGCGGCGTTTCCTGAATATCAAAACGATCAGCACGATGATCACGAACCGCGCGATCCACACTCGGGCGATCGAAATTGTCGAAATCTCCTCGGCCGGAAACATCTCCGTCGGGAGCGCAAACGTCAGCACCGTGTTCCAGAGAATCCGCAGACCTTCGATGATGCTTCGCGGCGTTTGAAAGGCGACGGTGTTCGCCGCGAATTGCGCGCGGACGGTCAGCAAGAGCGGAGCGAACGCGACGCCCGCAGCGATCATGTTGAAAAAATAGGCGATCGCCGATCGCCCTTTTCCGGCAGCCAGAAGCGCGGCGAACAGTCCGGCGAGAACGAACCCGAGATAGTAATTCGTGTACAACGAAAAAACCGCTAACCCAAGAAATAAATAAGTTTGCGATCGCGGAATCCGCTTGTCGCCGGACTCGAAGTAAGCGCGGTGCCAGACCAGTATCAGCAGCAGCGACAGCAGGATCACCAGCGAGTAAACGCGGATCTCGGCGCTCGCCCAAACAAGGAACGGATGGGCGGCAAACAGGAGCGTCAGAACATAGGCTTGTTGGGAGGTCAGAAATTTCCGCGCGACCGATAGAAACACGCGGACGGCGACGACGGAAAAGATCAGCGACGGAAGCCGCGCGTAGAATATCGATCCGTCGATCTCGCGCCAAAGGCCGAGGATCCAGAAATAGAGCGGCGCTTGCTTTTCGTCGGCCAGCGCAAACCGGATCGCGTGTCCGAAACTTGATGTCGTATAAAGCGTCGAGCCTTCATCCGCCCAGACATTCGTCAGATAAACGAACGGCCCCGCAAGGAAGAAATGCAGGATGCTCGGGATGGCGGTGATCCAGAATCCGCTTAACGGATCGCTTCGGATCTCCACGTTGTTCCTTTCGTCGTCAGTCACGTTTGTTTCTTTCGATAAACGGCCCAGAAAAGGTCCTCGCTCGGATACGGAAAATTGATCTTCGCGGGAATAAGTTTGAGCAGCCGATTGTCGCCGATCCTGTATTTTAACAGCGACCGCGCATGTTCGCCGGAGATCTTCTTCGACGGCCGCCCGCCGCCGATCTTTTCGAATCCGACCGTTTCAAGAAACTTCGTCAGTCCTTTCTCGGAAAAGAACTGGAGCACGCTCGGCGGGCTGTATTCGTGCCAGTTCTTGCCAAAAACGCGCGCCGAGATCGATTCACGGTTCCAGGTTTCGATCAGGAGCAGGCCGTCGTCAACGAGCAGGTCACGCGCCTTTTCAAACGCGGACCGCGGATCATAGAAATGCGCCGCGACCTGGATCATCGACACGAGATCGAACCGATCATTCGTGTTTATCGATTCAAGCGATCCTTTGCGGATGTGCAGCCCGAGCGCCTTCGCACCGAACTTGGCCATTTCGGCATTCGGCTCGAGCCCGGTTCCTTGCCAACCGCTGTCTATGAATCCGCGGAGGATGAATCCGGCGGCGGCGCCGACGTCAAGCATCTTCCCGGGTTCGGGCCTGAATTTCGCGATCTTTTCGGCGTACATCCGTCCGCGGAGATTCAGCATTTCGCCCTCGGCGAGATAATCGGAATAACCGGCCCCGCCGCCCGAGAAATAGTCGTCGGAGTAAACCTCGGAAACGTGCTTCTCATCGGCGGCGATCGCGGTGAAGCGGTGACCGCATCGCGTGCAGTCGTGCAGCCGAAAACCCTTCGCTTCGAAAGCGAGCTTCGATTCTGAATTACAAAGCGGACAATTCATCCCGTTCACTTCCCGAGCCTAAACACGACAAACTCGCCGCATTCATCAACGACCGGATACTCGCTCCGTAGTTTCTCCTCGAACCCGGGCTTCTGTTTCATGTATTTCCGTTGGGCGACGTAGTAGCGCGCGCCTTTCGCTGCGGCCGCCGCGACGTTCTCGATCGACTGCTGCTCGACGCAGATGTTCGAACCCTTCCGTTCGAGCCAATAGAACATGAAGGAGGCGTTGTACGCAACCGGATAGCCGTCCGGATCAAAGCAGCGGTCGCCGGAAACGAGGATCGGACCCAGGTCGGACAGGGTTGGCTTTAGTTCGATCGCGCAGGCGTGGCTTTCATCCGGACGAAGGTTCTCGAGGATCCGTGCGCGGATCATTCGGGCATCGACGAGAACGACGGCGACGGCGATCAAGACAAACGACGCGATCGCGAGAAGGCGGCCGAGATTCGCCGCGCCCGATCGACTGCTGAAACCGTCGGCAAACGCGCGGGCAGACCCGAAGATCTCGCGAACTCCGGAACCCCACAGGATCGCCGCAGGCACGACGGAAAAGATATGATAGTGCGCGGCCCAGTCGTCGGCAGAGGTCCGCGCGGTGACGACGTAGAAGACGAAACACGCTCCGATCCAGACGAGCGCCTCCTGCACCGAGCGGGTCCGAAATCCGCGGATCACTGCCCATGCGCCGATCGCGACGCCGGCGATCGACCACACGAAAACCGCCTCTGAAGTCAGAATTCCCTTTATGAAATAGTGGTTGGTCAGAAAATCGCGTCCGATCCAATGATATTCGTTGGAGACACCGAGCGAGTTCCCGTAAGTCGCCCAAAGGTTTTTCGCGTGCACATACCAAATTGCGGCCGGCACGAGGCTGACGATCCCGAAGATCCAGATCCTGAGATCCCGCAAGAACCCGATTCCGCGCTCCCGGATCAACAGCACGGCGAAGAGGATTCCGATGTGCGCCGCAGTAAGTTTCAAAAGCAGCGCCAACGACGTCGCGCCGGCCGCGAGCCAAAGGTCGCGATCGCGCCCGCTCTTGTTCCAGCGCGCAAACCACGCCGCGGCGGCGACGTAGAACAGAATCATCGGTCCTTCCGGATGGATCGACGTCGAAAATTCGACGATCAGCGGATTGAAAGAGAAAAAGGCGACTGACGCAACAAGCGGAATTCCGTCGAGATATTCGCGCGCCAAACGATAAAACATCCAGAGGGTGGCCAGCGAGAACATAAACGACCAGACGCGTCCGAAAACCTCGTTGGCCCCGAACGCCTTATAGCTCATAGCGATCGCGAACGGATACATCGGAAATTCCATCTCGGCGTATCCCGGCGTGTCGCCGCGCCAGTCGATCCGCGGATAGAGGATGTTCATCGATTCGGTCGCGAAATTGCGCGCAACCGCTCCGATGTCGGACTCGCGCCACGACGTTCGGTCGATCGGACGATCGACGTCCGCCAGACGGACGAGCGCACCGGCCGCGAAGATCGATATCAGCAGTACTCTATTGATTCGGCGGCTGTTCACAAGACTCTCGGCAAATAGATCACGAGCCCGGCCGAGAGGATCCAGGGCAGAAGATTGAGCATTGTCGGCCAATCGCGAAAGAGAAATTGCACCGGGTCACAGCCGGCTTGACGGCGATCGTTGTTCGGATCGGTGAGAGAACTCGAAAAGATCAGCCCCGAGATAAAAAGGAAGTTCTTCGACCATTCCATCGGCCGCATCTCGACCAGCAAACCGCGGATCGTCGTTCCGATCCCGATCGCTTGAGTCGCGGCGACTGTCTCTGTCGGTGCCATCAATCTTTCCAGGTACGTTCGCCCAAGTCGCGTTCCGTGGCGGCGTCGGCGTGTTCTTTCATCGTTACGACGTCGAAGTTCTTCTGATAACCTTCGAGCAGCTCGCCGACGAACTCGAGCTTCTTCTCAAGCGCGACATTCATCCCGGGGAAGAACTTAAGTTCCGGCGCGTCGGCGGCGGACAGAAAATCGAGCGGATGGAGCAGCAAGCTCGGCTCCGTTCCGGTCGCACGGCAGGCCGCCATCGCCGAATTCCAGTAAGTCCGCGCCGCAAGTTTCGAAAAGGTCGACAAATATATCACGTAACTGGCGTGGATCGGCGATTTCATCACCGGGAACGTCGTCACCGGTATTTCGGTGATCTTCCGCTCGTCGATCTTCCATCGATACGGTTTCAGGCTTTGAAAGCCATCTGCGAACTTGCCGAACAACTTCCTCCGCTTTTCGCGTTCCTCGTCCGACATTTCGGGCGATTTGAAAAAGTAGTAAGCCCGGGCAAGCGGCGCGATGTAAGTCGGAAGCGTCGAGCAATCGTACTCGTAACCGCGGTCCGCGAGAACTTCCAGTACCGTCGGCGACAGGCTGTAACCGGGTCCCCGAAAACCCTTCGGACGGTTTCCGGTCGCGGCTTCAAGCGCATCTTCCGTCCGCGCGAACTCATCGACAAGCTCTTCCTTCGAATAGAGGTGGAGCCACGGTTCGTGTCGATAACTGTGATTGCCGATCTCGTGGCCGTCGACCGGAATCTGACCGAGCGCTTCCCTGTTCTGATCGAGCGCGGCGTCCTGTCCGACGATAAAGAACGTGATCTTTAGGTTTCGTTCGCGCAGGAAACCGAGAACACGTGGCACGCATACGTCGAGATACGACGGGAAGGATTCCCAGCCGGCGTCGCCGTGGGTCTTCATATACGACCACTTGTTGTCGAGATCAAGGCTCAGACTTGCGATCATAGAATACTGCTTATTAGAGTTCTCGCGTCAGTCGGCTTGCCGGCTAAAAGCGGAACTCCAATCCATTAACCATTCCCTGTCAACGACTTACAAAACTTTTCGGCCAATTGGACGGTCTCGTTCACGTTCAGCGTCCCGTTCGTGATCTGCGACGAGTTGACGATGTAAAGTCCGTCGACCGACGTCGCGACCGGCGGAAGCGTTTCGGAGTATCCGATCACCGGCAGAGGGAAGACCTGACGAACACGCGAGACCTTGAATTCAACGACGTCTTCATGCGAAAAAGCCGAATACATCTTCGAGAGCGCTCCGAGAAACAGGCCCTCGATATCCTCGTCCGAACGTTCGAAAAGTGCATCGTCGGGAGCGACATATTTCGGCAAATAGATCAGTGCGTTGCCGCCGAATTCCTCTTTGTCGACAAGCGCCGACATCTCGATAATGCCCGTGAACGGGCTTTCATCAGTGATGTTCGTAACATAGTACGGCGAGAGCGATCTGCGCGTCAGCACCGAGGCACAGACGATCCCTTGATACTGCACTGAACTGAGTATCGCCTTCTCGTCATCACGAAGCTGCGGACAAACATTCGCCGCAACGTTCGACGGGCACGTCAGGATCGCCAGATCGAATTCAGTCACGCTGTTCTTGCTTTCGATCGCGAAGCGGCCGTCACGCTTCTCAATTCTCTCGATCGGCGATTCCAATCTGATCTCGACACCGTTGTTCTCAAGTACCTCGCCGAAACGTTTCAGAACCCGGGCGTAGCCGCCCTTTACGTATCCGAACATTTCCTTCTTCAGTCCGGAATTACGGGCCGCATACATCCGCTGGATCGTCGCCCAGATGAAAGCGGCGCTCGTATCCTTGTACGCGTCGCCGAGTTTCGCGGCGAGCAGCGGCCTCCAGATCTTCTCGAATGTCGGCTTGCCGGACAACCTCGTCAGCCAATCCTCGACGCTCACATTTTCGAGCGATTTCCAGTCCTTCACGCGCGAGGCATAAAAGATGGTCGCACCGAGTCTCAGTTTGTCGAATAGCCCGAGCGGGGGAAACTTGAGAAATTCGACGGTGTTCGACATCGAAACCAGCTCGCCGTTCGAATAGAATCCGGTCTTCGTTTCGACCCATCTGAACTCGTCGCCGAGCCCGATCGATTCAACAATGCGCCGCGTGAACGAGTCGGACAGCAGCGTGACGTGATAATGCCTGTCCCAGACGATATCGCCGATCGACCACGCGCCGGCGAGCCCGCCGATCTCGCTCCCCGATTCAAAGATCGTGACCTTGTGCCCGGCCTCGGCCAGCCGCAATGCGACCGTCATTCCGAGAAATCCAGCGCCGACGACGGCTACGTTGGATCGGTGATCGGGCATTCGGGAATTCGGATCGGTCATTGAGTTTCTGGATTACGAAATAGCTGATGACTTATAGCTGAAAGCTGATAGTCGCGCCCGAACTATCAGCCCTGAACTATCAGCTCCCAGCTTTTCTGTACGATCACTTCTCGCGCACGGATCGGTCTTCGATCACATATTCAAGCCCGCATCCGCACGACTTTTCGAGATTGTTCTCACCTTCTTCGAATCGGTGGAAAAGTTGTCCGCACTTGCAGACCGCGCCGATCGAGCGCGCCGGGCTGCCGATCACAAGATGAAAGTCGGGGACCGACCTGGTGACGAGCGAACCCATTCCGACCATCGCCCAACGACCGATCTCGAGGTCGTTGCCGATCGTGCAGCCGGCGCCGATCGTCGCGCCCTCGCGAACGAGCGTCTTGAGCGTGTGCTCGTCGGGCTCAGATGGCCGAAGTGTCGTCAGATCGGGAAATGTCGCCCGCGGAAAACGGTCGTTAGTGAACGTCGTCGAGGCCGAGATCATAACGCCGTCCTCGATCGTGACTTCGGCGCAGATGTAGACCATCGCGTTGATCTTCACGCGATTCCCGATCTTCACGTCGTATGCGATATAGGACTTTTCGCCGACGATGCACTCGTCGCCGATCGACGCACCGTGGCGAATATGGACGTTGTCCCAGACGCTCGTGCCCTCGCCGATCTTAACGTTATCTTCGATTATTGCCGTTTCGTGAACCCTTACCATTTGCGTTTGGAGTTCCGCGTTCAGGCGGCTCTCAATTCCATTGATTCCAAATTCCAAGATTCCACATCATCGCCCCGGACACGAAATCTTGGAATTTTGGAATTCTGGAATTTGGAATTTCACGCTTCGCGTGCGGCCGACTTCTCAACGACCGCCTGCCACAGGTTCTGCCGGAGCGACTTGTACGCGGCCTCGATGACCTGGACCGACGCGAGAGCGTCCGGCGGATTGATCCGAAGTTCTTCTTTCCCGCGGAGCGCTTTCGAGAAATTCTCGATCTTGCCGCGGAACGAGGCGACCTTGTCGTAGCCCTTTCCGAAAACGGTCCAGTCCGGATTCGAATGGAGCTTGTATTTCGACTCGCGCCAACCGACGTGAAGCGTGCCGTTCGTTCCGTAAACGCTTATGAAATAGGGCAGTTCCTTGTTGATGCCCCATGTCAGGTCGACGCTCGCCGTGACGCCCGAAGCGGTTTTGGCGAACATCTTGACGTTCTCATCGACGCGCAGATCCTGAGTTCCGCCGGCATCGACCGCGAGAACGCTGTCGATCGGACCGAGGAAATAGCGGATGATATCGACCGAATGCGTGCCGTTGTCGATCAGTACGCCGCCGCCCGAGATCTCCTCGATCGAATTCCAGCGCTTCGACATATCGACCTTCGCCGTGAATGCGTTCTCGAACTGCACGACGTCGCCGAGAATTCCCGACGCGACGATTCCCTTCGCCTTGATCACGTCATCGGAATAACGAAACTTTGACGCCATCGTGAACATGACGTTCGTTTTCGTCGCAGTCGCGATCATCCTTTCGGCTTCCGAAACGGTCACGCAAAGCGGTTTTTCGCAAAGCACCGGCACACCGCGCTCCATGAAATAGCACGCGATCTCGGGATGCGAGTTCGGCGGCGTCGCGATGATCACGGCGTCGAATCCGGCGTTTTCCGCAAGTTCTTCGTAGTCGGCGACGCTGATACCGCCGACGATCTCGGCGAGCGCCTTCGCCGAATCGGGTCGCACATCGGCGACCGCAACCAATTCACAGCATTCGCTTTGGGTGAACGCCTGGGCATACGCCTGCGCGATCCCACCGGCGCCGATCAGTGCAAATCCAAGTTTATTCATATCAATGGATTGTTCGCGAAATACCCGAAACCCCGCAACGGAGGCATCGGATGTTTCGCGGATTCGATGACTATTTACGGCACGCTCCGACGGCGTCGCGGATCGAGTTCGCGAGGAATTCAATGTGATGTTCTTCGTATTTTTCGTTGAACGGAAGAACGAGCACGTCGTGCAATCCCTTGATAGTTCCCGGAAAGTTCCCGTCGTTGTAGTCGATCGCTTCCGGACGGGCCAAATTGAACGGGAAATGGCTGTCGCCGAAGGTGTTGTGCTCACGGAACACCTGGCACTTGTACGCCGGTTTGACAACGTAACGCGGTGCCGAAGCGACGTCGTAGACTTTGAGCGCCTTCGCTAGTCCCACCGCCCCCTCGGCGATCTTCGAATCATCGACCCGCAGACAGAACTTCCAATACGTCATCGTTGCGTTCGGCGCCGGCTTGTATGACTCAACTCCGTCAATATCGGCGATCAGCGCGTCAAGAAGCGCCGCCATTTGCTGGCGTTGCGCGACGCAATCGTCGAGTTTCTTCAGCTGTTCGTACGCGAGCGCCGCCTGAAGCTCGGTCATGCGGTAATTGAGCGACGCGAAGTAGTGATCCGGATTCTGGTCGCCGTAACCCCAAGCCTTGTTGATGAAGAGGAACATGCGGCGCGCGAACGCCTCGTCGTCGGTGACGACGATCCCGCCCTCGCCGGTCGTCATGTGCTTACCCTGCTGGAACGAGAAGGCGCCGATCGCGCCGATGGTGCCGACGTTCTTGCCGTTGACCTTCGCGAGGAACGACTGCGCGGTGTCCTCAATGACCGGAATCCCACGCGAATCGGCGAGCTCCATGATATCTTCCATTTCGCACGGATTGCCGAACAGATGGGTGACGATGATCGCTTTCGTGCGGTCGCTCAGCACTCGCTCGATCGTTTCGGCAGTAACGTTCAGCGTTTTCGGATCGACATCCGCGAAGACCGGGACCGCGCCCTGGAAAATGATCGGCGTCAGCGCTCCCATATCGGTGATCGAGGTCGTCACGATCTCGTCGCCGGGGTTCGGGTTGACCGCCGCGATCGCAACATGAACCGCCGCGGATCCGGAATTGCACGCAAACGCGAATTTGGATCCGATCTTTTCGGCGAACGCCGATTCGAGCAACTTGCCGTACTTGCCCTTGGTCGTGATCAACACGCCTGATTGAAGTACTTCGGTGATGGCCGCAATCTCCTCGGCACCGAAAGTCCGTCCGGAGATGTCCTGGTCTGAAGGCAGTTTGATAATTTCTTTTTCTACAACGGGTATCATTGGTTTCTTCTTGAAAATTGATTTTGCAGTGGTGTAAAACGCCTATTCGGAGCGCGATTTCAACGATTCATCAGAAATTTCATCAACCGGCGGTCGATCGAGTGCGATTCGGCGCGAATTGAATCGTATTTTGGCAAGGCGCGACAACAACGTCAGGTGGCCGAAAATGGTTCGGACCGTCTTCATTTTCGAGAATCCGAAAAGTCGGACCTCGAGCACGGCCGGATGTTCGACGATATTCCCTCCGCGCAGGTCGAGGCGGCCCAGCATTTCCGCGACGCCGAGAAATCCGTGTTCGCTGAGCGGAAGATCAGCAACCGACGACCGGCGATAAACGCGGAAGCAGCTCGTGTACGTGTCCAGCTTCGAACTCAGCGTCCGCCGGTAAAGCCATGACGCGCCTTTTGAAAGGAAAAGTCGCCAGCCGGGGACATTTCGGACCGCGCCCTCACGGTGATACGGCGATGCCGTAACCAGGTCGACCCTTTCGCCAAGCATCGGAATCATGCGGACCAGTTCGTGCGGATCGTAAGTGCAGTCGCAATCCATCGAGCAGACTATCTCGGTCCGAGCGGCTCTGAGTCCGGTCATAATTCCCGCCGCGACGCCCCGATTCTTCTCGTGCCGCACGACACGAACATTCGTCCATCCGCCGAAAAGCTCGTCGATCTTCTGCGGTGTCGCGTCCCGACTGGCGTCGTCGACGAACAGAAATTCGGGCGAATATCCGGTTGCGCGAAGCGCAGCCTCGACACTCCGCAGCGTGTTCGCCAGATACGGCAATGCAGACTCTTCGTTGTAACACGGAATGACGACGGTCACCGGCTCAAGTGATTTGCCAAATTCCGAACTGACAACGATCGGATCCGGATTCGCGATCGCCGGCGACTGAACATGTTCGAGTTCGAAATCAAGAAAATCGGCGGCCGTCGTGAAGTCGTACTTGCCGAGGTTCTCACGGATGATCCATTCCATTTTGTCGAGCTTCCGATAGTGACGGATCCGGTTGTAGGTCGATGCCGCCGAAATCCGCGGTTGCTCGCTGTCGAGTTCCCAGACATGGAAATACATCACGAACGGCTCCGCGTGGCGATTGTTCCAATCGCGCACGGCCTGGCGCATCAGTGTGTAAGGGATCTGGCGGAAATAATTCCCGCCGGCGATCGGGAACAAGCCGATACCGATGTTCGCCGTCGAATACGGAAACTCCCAGACGGCGCGGCGGTCAGAATGTACCTGATGCGCGAACCGTTGCGAATCAGCATCGCGCCGGGTCGGGATAAACGACGCGTCATACACGAAACCTTCTTCCGCAAGCACGTCGAAGATCCAGGTGTCCTTCTGGTAATTGAGTTTCTCGGCGCTGCGGTAGCCGATGATCTTTTGGCCTCCGGCATCCTCGAGCGCCATGTTCGTCCGCCGAAGGTCCTCGCGGAATTCATCGTTGGTCAGGTTCTTCAGACTTCGGTGATAGTATCCGCGGCTGGCAACCTCGTGCCCGCGCGAAACGATCTCGCGAATCAATTTCGGATTTCGTTCGGCGATCCAGCCGAGAACGAAGAACGTTGCGCTCGTCTTGAGCTCGTCGAGCAGATCGAGCGTCTTCAGCGTATTCCGTTCATAGCGCGGTTCGAAATTCCCCCAATTCTGGCGCCGGATCAGGTTTTCGAAAGCGCCGACGTGAAAATAGTCCTCGACCAGGACCGTCAGCAGGTTCTTTTTGTTCGGGGGGACGACGGTCATCATCAGGCAACGTTTACCGTGCGGAAAGCACCATTTTGCTTTCGATTATCTTTACTATTTTTCTCGCCGCGGTTCCGTCACCAAACGGATTGGCGATCTCCTTAACCGAACGCGTCCAGGTATCGATCGCGTGGTTCTCTTCAAGCAGACGCTTAAGACGCGCCGGACTTCCTCCGACAAGTTTCGCGATCCCGGCATGGATCGCTTCCGGGCGTTCCGTGTTTTCCCGCAAGACCAACAGCGGCTTTCCGAGTGTCGGTGCTTCTTCCTGGACACCGCCGGAATCGGAAACGATCAGCCACGAGGATTTCATCAAAGCGATGAAATCGACGTAATCGACAGGACCGATCAGATGGACCCGTTCGACGCCCGACATTGTTTCCGCTGTCACGCCCCTCACGTTCGGGTTTGGATGCACCGGAAAGATCAAATTTACATCGGGGTGCTTCAAGACAAAATTTCGAATAACCTCAAGATTCCCCGACATCGTTTCGCCGAAGCTCTCCCGGCGATGCGTAGTGAGCAAGATCCGCTTCGTTCCCTTCGTCGATTCGATCAGCCTCGTGATCCGTTCGGCCGGCTCTGCCGACGTCATGATCGACTTGAGCGAATCGACTACGGGATTGCCCGTGACGAAGATACGGTCGCTCGGAATGCCCTCGGCCAGCAGGTTCGCCCGGTTGTTGGCGGTCGCGGCGAAGTGAAATGACGCGATCTGCGACACGACGCGCCGGTTCATTTCTTCCGGAAACGGGCTTTGGAGGTTACCGCTCCGGAGCCCCGCCTCGACGTGCCCGACCGGAATCCGCCGGTTGAATCCCGCAAGGGCGCCCGCGAGCGTCGTCGTCGTATCTCCCTGAACGAGAATAAGATCGGGCTTTTCCGAATCGAGCAGCTTGTCGAATTTCGCGAGGACCCTCGACGCAACCTCATTCGGCGTCTGATTCTTCTTCATCACCGCGAGATCGAAATCGACATCGACCTCGAGCAGTTCGAGGAACGGTTTGAGCAGATCCTTATGCTGGCTCGAAGACACTACCCGCGCCTCGACCGAGCATTTTCCCAGTTCCTTAATGATCGGGGCGAGTTTGATCAACTCCGGTCGGGTGCCGAATAGCACCACGACCTTCGCTCCGCCGGTGCGGACTCCGTTTCCGATTCCGGTGTTCCTTGGCTGATGATCGAGCATTGGCAGCAATAATTGGATATAGACCTAATTCGGACTCTCCCCCAAAAGGCAGGGGTTCCGGGGCGGGTTCAGACTGGTGTAACTGGTTTTGCGGCAGCGCCGTCCGCAAGACGATTTTACGACATAAACATTGCAAAACAAAGCGTTTCTTTTGACGAAACAAAAAAGGCAGCCAACCGGCTGCCCAATTTCATTTGGAGATCGATCCCGATCATTCGGGTTGGCCCTTGCAATTCGCACCGTAAAGCGCCGGCTGTTTCGTGCTGAGGATCGGATAGTTTTCGGCCTCCGTATTTTTCTCGATCCAGACCATGTACTCTTCGGGGAGCGACATGTCGGAAAAAATCGCTTCGACCGGGCACTCGGGAAGACACGCATCGCAATCGATACACGTGTCGGGATTGATCAGCAATCGGTCCGGCAACTCATGGAACGCTTCTACCGGACAAACCGCGGCGCAGTCCGTATATTTGCAGTCAACACAAGGCTCGGTAACAACGTAAGTCATTTATATGAAACAGTCTCCTCAGCTAAGTCCACCAAAAACCAAAGTAAAACCGTAATATCCAGAGCGAAAGTTGTCAAATCGCGATGCACAAGTGATACAATGCCGAAATCAAAACACGATTTATTAGAAGATTTTAGGAACAATTTTATGGCGAATCTGACAGCAGAGCGTGAGCTTGCGCTCGACTTCTTGAGAGTAACTGAAGCGGCCGCCATCGAGTCCGCGAAAACGATGGGACAGGGCGACCGGAAACACAGCGACCACGTCGCTGTCGAGGCGATGCGTAAGGTCATGGACTCGGTCCCGATGAACGGCCGGATCGTGATCGGCGAAGGTGAGCGCGACGAGGCGCCGATGCTCTACATTGGCGAGGAGGTCGGCGGCGGGATGTTCTCGGATGAAGCCCGCGCCGAGTTTCCTGAGGTCGACATTGCGGTCGATCCGTTGGAAGGCACGAACCTGTGCGCGCTTGGAGCGAACAACGCGATCGCGGTCCTGGCCGCGGCCGAACGCGGCGGCCTGCTCAACGCTCCCGACATCTACATGGACAAGATCGTTGTCGGTCCGAGCTGCCGTGGTGCCGTTGATATCGACGCGCCCGTCAAAGACAACTTGAAGAACATCGCCCGTCGGCTCGGTCGCGATATTGACGATCTCACCGTGATCTGCCTCGACCGCCCGCGTCATAGGAAACTTGTGCAGGACGTTCGCGATTCGGGTGCGCGCATTCGATTGATCTCCGACGGCGATCTTTCGGCCGGAATCTCAGCGGCGGTCGCCGGAACCAACATTCACGCTTTGATGGGCATCGGCGGTGCTCCCGAAGGAGTCATTACCGCTGCGGCGATGAAGTGTTTGAACGGCGAGATCCAGGCGAAGCTCGTCTGGGATCCGGACCGGCTCGGCGTCGACCGATCAAAGGTCCCGGCCGCGGAGATCGTGATGGAACGCCTCCGTTCGATGGGCATCAACGATCCGAACAGGCTCTACGACACGAACGATCTCGCACCCGGAAAGAAGATCATCTTCGCGGCGACCGGCGTGACCGACGGCGCGCTGCTTCGGGGCGTGAGATTTTTCGGCGCCGGCAAGCGGACCCATTCGGTCGTCATGACGACCGATTCGCGACACATCCGGTTTGTCGACACGGTTCACGTCGAAGGCGGACCGGATGCAGTCATACGATTTTAGATTTTGGATTTGGGATTGCGGATTCAGGATTCCGGGATTTCAAGATTCCAGGATTCCAAGATTCCAGGATTCCGGGATTTCAAGATTCCAGGATTCCGGGATTTCAAGATTCCAGGATTCCAGGATTTCAAGATTCTCTGGAATGACTTGTCCTGGAATCTGGAATGACTTGTCCTGGAATCTGGAATGACTTGTCCTGGAATCTGGAATGACTTGTCCTGGAATCTGGAATGACTTGTCCTGGAATCTGGAATGACTTGTCCTGGAATCTGGAATGACTTGTCCTGG
>JAKQII010000370.1 GCA_029557535.1 Acidobacteriota bacterium | reverse complement strand
CGTGAGTTGTGAGCCGTGAGCCGTGAGCCGTGAGCCGTGAGCCGTGAGCCGTGAGTCGTGAGTCGTGAGTCGTGAGTCGTGAGTCGTGAGTCGCCGAGCGTACGTCCAAATTAGCGCGATCGCAAATCGAAAATCGAAAATCGCAAATCGTCTGACCACCCACCGACCACTGACAATCGTGTTACAATCCGAGCCTATGACTGACGAAACCCTTGCCGACTACGCCAAACGCGTCCAGAGATGCTTCGGCTGTTTCGTTGCTTACTACATCAAGGACATGTATCTCGGCGAGGACGCGTCGTTCTTCTGCGAACACTGCAAGGATAATTCGATGTTCCATTTTGAGGACTTCTCGAAACTGGTGGACGTCTCAAAACTGCGCGAGAGCACCGAAGATCACCATCACTGATGTCCCGGTTTGTTCTACAGATAAAGAGTCCGTACGAGACCAAGCAGGTCGCGGTCGACAACGAGCTTTCGATCGGCCGCACGGATGCCTCTGACCTCCCGCTCGATGACGCCGGCCTGTCCCGAAAACACGCGACGTTCTTTGTCGATCGCGATGAACTCCTCGTCGTCGACGAAGGATCGACGAACGGCACCTTTGTCAACGGCAAACGAATCGCGGATCGCCCCCGCGCCGTTCGCGACGGCGACGAGATAATGCTCGGAACCGGAACAACGATCACGGTCGGCACGGAATCGAGGGAAATACGCCCGGCGCCGCCGATCGCGACGTCGACCCCTGAACCGGTCGCAAAAGCCGAATCCGGGAAGGCGTCGGCCGCTGCACCCAAATCCGCGGGCACGCCGTTTCTTCTGACAGCAGCTATCGGTCTTTTTGTTCTAATCCTCGGATTTGGAGGTATCGCTCTCTGGATCGGCGGTAATTCCGGCAATGACAACCCGACGGGCCGGCCGACCCCGCCCATCGCCTCCGGCCTTCTCATTCCGGTACGGGTCACCGATCCTCTCGGCGGCGAGGACCCGGACGATCTCGACGACCTGATCGCCTCATGGGAAGTCGAGGAAAAGGAACTCGACATGAAAACTCTCCGGGACGTAACCGTCTCGCCGACAGACACGCTCGATGACGAAAAGTACCTCGAAGTAAAAGCCGCGTTCGTCGCCGAACGCAAGGCGAAGTCGTTCGAATCGCGCGGGAATCAGCCGACCGGCATCTCTCCGGCCGGACTGAAGGTACCCGCCGAACTCCGCGGCGACGGCGTCATCAAGCAGAAGGCGAAACTGTCGCAAATGAAGGCCACCGGATACCTTCAGCCGCTCGATTTCTCCGACCTGGCGCAGAAGAGGATAACGCGTGAACTGATCGAGATGCCGATGGCGACGGACAGTTTCTATCTTGAGGTCGGCGGAAGCGCGACCACCGATCCGTTTACATCGTTCAGTTTTCAATCGGGCGACGTCCCGATTCAAGGCGGCTCACCGAAGTTCCAGCCTCTTCTTCAGGTCGCGCAAAAGTTCGGCGTCAGCCTCGAAAATCCGACCGACCGCAAACAGATCCGGATGCGGCTCCTACGGATGTTCAACAAGCGCGCCAAGCCGGTCTTGGAAGAGGTTGCCCAGGCGTACTACCAGAAGTTCAACCGACCGCTCCGTGTGACAAGCTTGACGCGCTCGATGGACTACCAGATCTCGCTCAACCGGACAAATGCCAATTCGTTCAAGGTCCGGGGTGAAGGCAGTCTTCCGCCGCACACTTCGGGCTGCGCGTTCGATCTCGCGCGCAAGCACATGACGGTCGAGGAACAGAACTTCGTGATGGAAAAGCTCGCCGAGATGGAACGCGCCAAGAAGCTGGACGCCCTGATCGAATACGGGGTCAACGCGTGCTGGCACATCTTCATCTACTACGATGGCATCGCTCCGAATATGTAGGCCGTATTTGTTCAGTCCGACATACAATCCCTACAATCAAGAAAGTGGCCGAAAATGATACCCACAGGAAAAAGAACCTGACCGTTCTTGCGCGCAAGCTGAGCCGGCTGACAAGCGACCAGAAGCGGGCGGCGCTCGAATCCAGCGCGGCGCTGGCCGGCGTTTCTTTGCGCGTCAGCCGCGAATTCGTCGAGGCCGTTCCAAAGGCCGCCAAGATTCTCGGCGCCGATGATCTTCGCGACTGGGCCGAAATGGGCCGCAAACTCGCGATGGGGAACGCGGAAATGGGCGCGAAGTTCTTTGACGCGGGTGTCGCGGGTCTGAAATACGTCGCGCCCCCTGCCCGGCCGCTCGTTTTCCAGATCTGCGTCCGGCAGTTGGTCCTGTCGAGCTCGATCGCGCTCGAGACATTCGAGCTTATCCCGAAACTCGCTAAGCAGGTCGGCGACGAACAACTATTCAGCGAAATTCTCAGGCTCGCGTCCGAGATCGCGAACCGATCCGCCAAACACAGCGCCGACTTTCTTCGATCAACACCGGATGTTGCCAAAGCACTGAAACGGTTCGACGATAAATCTGTCGCCGAAGCCGCGATCGAACTCGCGCTCGCGTTTGCCGGACGTACCGGCGGAATGACTGCCGACCTTTGGGCTTTGCTGCCCGGCGTCCTCAACCGACTCGATGCCGCCCAGGCCGCGAACCTCATGCGCACCGCGGTCAGGTTTCTCGACTTCGGCGGAAGCGTGACGCTCAATTTCGTCACTGCGGGCGGCTCAGTTCTTGAAAGGGCCGCGGAAGTTTTTTCTACCTGGCACAAGGCGCTCGATCAAGTTGCGCGACATGGAAACGCGGTTTTGATCTCATTCCTGCGGGCGACGCCGCGGTTCTTCGTACAGGTCGGGGCGATCAAGAAGCACGAAGACGTCGTCGCCGTCGCCGGAAAGGTCCTCGATCTCGTCACGGAGATCGCCGTGACCGATGCCGAAAGCGCGTTGGCGGCGTTCAAGTCTTCGGCCGGCGCGCTGAAATCCGTCTCGCTCGAGCAGTTGGAAGAATGGGTCGAGACCGGACTTGCCGAAAAGCAGGGTGCGTCGACGAAGGCCCGGAAAAGCTATTTCGCGCTCGAGACGCGCCAGTCGAACGAAATGCTGCGGGAGGGCCATGAAGGACTTCCGCTCGATTCCGTTCAGACGGTCTTGCGGATTTACGTCGAAGGATTGACCGGTAAAGAGATCGAGATCGCACCGCTTTCGGCGATGCCGCAGGAATCGCGGATCGGCGACGGCAAGACGATCTATTTGCCCTCGAACGTTGACGAGTTCAACTCCGACGAACTCGATTTCAGGCTTTACAAAGTTCTCGCCGCCCACGGCGCGGGCCAGATCGAGTTCGGGACGTTCACCAAGGATACGAAAGAACTGAAAGCGGCATACGCGGAACTCGCTTCCCTCTATGAGTCGACGGTGGATGAAACCGACGCCTTCTCGCTCGCCGGATACATCGAGGACGTGCAAAAAGGCGACAAGGCGCTCAGCGAGGATGAAATCCGCGCCGAGATGAAGAAGCGCGTCAAAAAGCTCTCGAAGGGTTCGGACTACCGCGACGTTCTCCAGGTCTTTCCCGAGCCGCGGCTCGCACGACGCATCTTCGGGACGTTGGAAAACGCGCGCATCGATGCCGCCCTTCGGCGCACATATCGGGGACTTCGCAAGGATCTCGATCTGATGCGCAACTTTCTGCGCCAACGTCGG
Source organism: Acidobacteriota bacterium (assembly GCA_029557535.1). Classification (GTDB taxonomy): domain Bacteria; phylum Acidobacteriota; class Blastocatellia; order Pyrinomonadales; family Pyrinomonadaceae; genus JAFDVJ01. Next base: position 6,091 of record JAKQII010000370.1, on the reverse strand, counting down.
CCGTTGATATTCGACGTGCCTATGAACCAGGTTCCGTTCGAACTATTGTTCCAGATCACGATGTGCGGCGGCGCAACGGACGACGCCCGGCAGTTCTACGGACAGATCGTCTCAGAGATCGAGACGATCGTCGAAAATTATCTCGTTCGGGATTCAAACCCAAATCCAAATTCCGCATTCCCAAATGTTGCCGACAGTCTGATGGCGACTTCGCGCGTTTACACGCTGTTCCAAAACATCACGCCCGAGGAGACGCAATCGACCGAATCGGAGAACGAAGAGAAGGGCGAGTTCGCTTACGAGGACAAACGGGCCGAGGAATCGGTTCTCGAAAGCCAGATCGAACGCGAGCGGAAACAAAAAAAGGCGCAGGACATCAAAGACCTTTTCAACGCCTGGAACGCACTCGAAGACGATGACGAGGAACCCGACGATCTTCAGGGGGCCGAGGTCTGGTCGTCGTCGGACATGCCCGAACAGCCTCTGGAAGCCGGCGATGTCGCCTTCAGCTACGACGAATGGGACCGCGAATTGAACGATTACCGCGTCGGCTGGAGCCGCGTTATCGAGAAGAAAGTCCGCCAGGGCGACCGCAATTTCGTCGAACTCGCGAGGTCGCGGTACCGCGGCGTGATCTCGTCGATCCGGCACCAGTTCCAGTTGATGAAGCCCGAGAACCTGACGCGGATCAACCGCGAGATCGACGGTGAGGATTACGATCTAAACGCGCTGATCGACTACGTCGTCGACAAGCGCGCCGACGGTCAGCAATCGGAAAACGTTTACACCAAAAGACTTAGGAAACAGCGCGACGTGGCCGTCTCGATCCTGCTCGACCAGTCTTCGTCAACGGCGCGGACGATCACGCGCAATCCGCTGCAGCCCTACACCCATCCCGGACGGCGGATCATCGAGGTCGAAAAGGAAGGGCTCGTGCTCATGAGCGAAGCGCTCGAGGCGGTCGGCGATGTTTATTCGATCAATGGTTTTACGAGCGAAGGTCGCCGGAACGTGAAGTTTTATGTCGTCAAGGATTTTGGTGAAAAGTACTCGGAAGAGATCGAAAAACGGATCGGCGGGATCACGTTTCAGAACAACACGCGGATGGGAGCCGCGATACGGCACGCGGTCGCGAAATTGGTGCGCCAGGAATCCCGCACAAAACTGCTGATCATCCTTACGGACGGCCGCCCGTACGATCACGACTACGGCGACGCGCGTTATGCCCGTGAGGACGTCCGCGAGGCGCTCACCGAGGCCAAGACGCTCGGCATCACGCCGTTCTGCATCACCATCGACCGCGAGTCCGAAGCCGAACTGCGCGATCTCTACGGCGACGTCGGATACACGATCATCGACGACATCCTCAGCCTTCCGGAGCGCATGCCTAACATCTACCGGCGTCTGACGAGCTAGATCGGAGTCGGGAGTCGAACTTACGAAAAATAATCGTCAGTTCTACTTTTTGGCGCCCCAACGCGTTTCGTCGAGGAATCTGACCTCGTAAACGGCAATCACCGGCTTCCGATTCTTCGTCTCGCGGCAGCTCGATTCAACCCGAACTACGGGTTAGAAATTCTTGCCCGCGGATTTCCGCCAATCAGCGCGAATTTACGCGTGACCAACCAAATGGCAGTGATCGAGTAGAGGCCTCATAAGCAGCGTTCAGTCAACGTTTACTGAATCGTAACGGGCAAGTTGTCTGCTTTATCCGCAATCATTCGCGTAGATTCGCGGGCAGAAATTTTCTTCCAATGCGTAATCTGGGTTTATCCATCTTGCCGCGTGCCGCGCGACCAGATCGCCAAAGACGTAGGGCACAGTCAGATCGATTCCGGAATCATCGTCGTCGCGATGCGTAAAGCCGAGTTTGTGGCTCCATTCGTGGGCGATGTGTCCGACCAGCTTGGCCATCGAGTCCTTTTCGTCCAGCAAACAGGTGTAGGTGTAGATACTCTTTTGCCCCTGAAAACCGTAGCCGATCGTGTCGCATTTGTCGGTTATTTTCCTCCAAAAGCCGGTCTTCTTCGCGTACCAATAGACGTCCGCGGTGTTGTTCGGTTCGGGCTTGTACAGTTCGGCCGCCGCGTAGATCTTTTCGATGACCTGCTCGGCGGTCGGATCGGTGATCAGGTCATCGTCGTCGTCGGACTTGAATGTTTGGGATCGAAGTTCACCTTGAAATTCGGGATCGTTCATCACCCGTTCAAAGATTTTCGCGGCCCGTTTCATCTTCTCTGTCTGCGCCGCGGTTTTTCCCTCTATCTCGATCAGGTTGACGCTGAAAACCGGAAACTGCTGCCCTGAGACCAACACCGGAAACGCGAACATCAGCAGCGGAATCAAAAACTTCTTCAAATCTTCCTTACCCCTCTTTGCCGGTTTATCGGGGAGAACATCGATCGAGCCTGCGAACGATCGAGTACGCGCTAGGATGCCGCCGCGGCACGAGTCTTTGTCCGTTTGTTCCGAGATGATGCGAACGGTTGATGAAGATCGGGCGAATTTGCAATCCGGACAGGGTAAATGGTTCCCTGACGGCTACCACAGGAGCCGAAATCACGTTGACAAACTCCCAGATCCGCGTAGACTTTCAGCACGAATTCAAGCGCCGCGCTCTTCTCGGGCGAACGGTCGGCAGAACATGACGTTTCAAAGGGAGATAATCATGAAAATAGGAGTAAGCGTCAAATCGCTGAATATACTTGGTTTAGTGCTTTTGTTGACGGCCGTTGCCGTTTCCGCTCAGAGGAAGCCGGCGGCATCCACTCAGGGCGTTTGGCGGGTATATGAGATGGAACGATGGGGATTTTCCTTTTCGGCTCCGAAAGATATCAAGGAGATTCCGTCGACGGAAGATTCAGACTCAAACAGCTCGGACGGGAACTTCAGCGAATCGAGGACGTATCGACGCTCGGTGCCAAAGGCGCAAAGAATTGAAATCTCGATCTATCTGAGAAATTCAAAGGGCGAGAAGATAAAGACCGAACGGGACGGCAAACCGATCGAGCTGACCCCGCTTGAATTGATGCTGCTCGACTTTGCCGGAGACACCTCGGCCTTGAAAAGCCCGGACAGCCCTGTTGTCGAGGCGAAATTCTACGACATCGGCGAGGAAACCGGGAGTCTCGTTGTCATGAACAACTCTCCCGCGGCCGGGAAATCTGTCAAGCCTACAAACGACATCAGGGTTATCTGGGGAATCTATCGGCTCTTCAAGGGAAACGTCCAGCAAATAATGTTTAGTTTAGAGGGAAAACGAGCGCAGCTGGCAACAATGATGAAGATCATCGACTCGATGAAGTTCAAGCCAAACGAACAGCCGGATAACCCATGACTATTGGGCTTCTCAACCAATTTCCCAACTTTACCGAGCGAGCCGGCCATGCTCGCCATTTTCGCCCGTACGGTTGATTTTATTACAGAAGCTTGGAGCCGGTGAAGGGACTCGAACCCCCGACCTGATGATTACAAATTCTATTTTGGCAAAGCACACTGTAAACATCCCTTAGTTAGTACCAAGTTAAAGTAGAGTATTCCGGTTCATGTGATTGGCCAGGTATTCACTGGGAGGCATGCCTCGAGAGCGAATCGTGCGGACGGTGGTTATTGTAGAATTCGATCCATTCCTCCGTCTTTTGCATGACCTCCGTCAAACTGTCAAAAGATGTATATATCGAGCACGGCCTCGCGGTATGTCCGGTTGAAACGCTCGATGAATCCGTTCTGCATCGGCCGTCCGGGTTTGATGAACTCCAGCTCGACTCCATTTGTTTCGGCCCAGTCGGCGACTGCCGCGGCGGTGAACTCGGGGCCGTTGTCGAACCTCAGACGCTCGGGCAATCCCCTGATCCCGGCGATCCGATCGAGCACACGCGTCACCCTTGCGGACGGCAGGCTGAGGTCGATCTCGATCTCCAGCGCCTCGCGGTTGAAGTCGTCGACGACATTGAACGTCCCGAACCGGCGCCCGTCCGACAATGCGTCCGACATGAAGTCGGCCGACCAACAGATGTTGGCCTCCTCAGGAACTGCCAGCGGCTCGGGACTCCGGTCCGGCAACCGGCGTTTGCGCTTGCGGCGCATGTTCAGCTTCATCCCGCAGTAAACACGGTACACCCGCTTGTGATTCCATCGCTTTCCCGACCGGCGCAGCATCCGGAAGAACTTCCCGAAGCCCATCTCCGGATGTTTGTCGGCCAGATCGCCCAACGCCTCCTCGATCTCCCGGTCGTCATTCCCAACCCGCCGGTAACGCATCGCCGTCCTTGACCATCAGCAAACAGCCCCGCCGCTCGCTCAGCCGATGTTCCGTTCTCAAATAACCGACCGCCTCCCGCTTCTCGGCCGTCACCAGCCTTTTTTTTCGATCAGGTCCTTGAGCGCACGCAATTCAAGGCTGACATCCGCATACATCCGCTTCGGCTTCGCGTTCTCTTCCTCCAGCTCGCGCAACCGCCGCACGTCGCTCGCCGACATCCCGCCGTACTTCGACTTCCACTTGAAATACGTGCCCGTCGAGATACCCGTCTCACGGCAGACCTCGGCTACCGTCCGCCCGGACTCGACCGCTTTCAATACACCCAGGATCTGGCTTTCGCTGAACTTGCTCCTTTTCATCCGGTCCTCCCTTATGCATTCTAAACCTGACCGGATACTTTACTTTCAACTGGTGCTATTTTAGGGGAGGGTTACATCAATACAGCCGGTGATATTGCCGATGAACTGGTTTTCCTAAACTGCGTGCCCACTTGGATAGTGGATTTTCCAGCGTTCGGAGTATCGCGTTTCTTTCATCATGTCGTCCAGATAAAAATCAAAGGGTTTTGGAATCCTGTCAAACACCGCGATTTCCGTTTCGGAAAATTCCTTTGATGCCTCAAGGTAATAGCCTACGAGCTGATGATACGGGTATACGAACTCCATTTTTTGACAGTATTTGTGTGAGTCTATCTGATGGTCGATATGACCGCACCGACGCCGAAAAACATGATCTGTGATCCCGCTTGCGGAACGACCGGATTCCATGCCGCCGTGTCCGAATACCTTCGCAATCATCTCGGCGATTCAATCTACACCAACGAGCGATGAGCCCTAATCTTGCCGGACTAGCACTGCGAATTGTTGGTCACCCAACGCTCGAGAGCAATAACTATACTTGAAGCGCCAGTTCCTTGAACATAAGCGATCTTGTTTTTTACTCCGTCAAACGCCCGGTACACCGCGTGAGTTGCACATGACCATACAAAGAGAATCACATCCGCAGTAACCGCATTTGCCGTTTCCCCGCGCGCCTCCGTCTTCGAAACGATAACGACGTTTGCGCTTGTCCGCTCACGTATCAACTCAGCAGCAGCGGTTGCCTGTTTCTCGCGCAATGAAACAATCGCTATCTTCTTCAACTCGACGCCAGCAAGCGGATCTACATCGGCATCATCGATCTCATCCTCGACAAAAAGGAATTCCTCAATCGTCTGTTTATCGAAGCCCACCCGTCTACCTAAGATCTGCCAAAGGGAACGCTCGGTGTACGAAACCGAGGAAGCATCCCCGTTGATAACTCCAGCTCCATCAAGCCATAAGTTCTTCGCTGTATCTTGATTCTCAGAAAAGTTCGAAATTAGCTCCACAACTTCCAGAAGAAAGTTCAGCAGCGATTTCGACCTTCGAGCATGCCACCATTCCTGAAGCCTCTTTGCGATAAGGTCTTGCGAAGCGGAATCGTGCTGCAACACAGCGTCGGCCAGCGTCAGCAAGATGTTTGAATCGGGAATAACCGTCGATCCCTTCTTATTGTCGCACCAGATGTCCAGTAAGTTTTTGTAGACAGGTTGAAAATGAGTTTGGGGAAACGAAGGGTCGGTTAGTAGATCCCTGAGGATTATTGATACGGATTCGAGCGCTAATTGCGACTCCAACGCGCGCTTTGAAAGAACGGGGTCTGTGAGAACATCCTCGAGTGCGTCTAATACGTGTACGGTTTCGACGATCCCGAATGAGGCGGCGTTCGGCCGATCATCAAGTCGCAGAAATGCCTCAGCTTGGGTCAGCCGGGAAGCACGAAGAAACTCGACAAACTCGGCCCAACTTT
>JAKQII010000361.1 GCA_029557535.1 Acidobacteriota bacterium | reverse complement strand
GCCTTCGGCGTACGGCGAAAAGTCGGGAGTGATTTTCGTTTCGCGCAATTGATCGAACGCGCGTCCGTCTGTTCGTTCTTGACTCATATCTTTGTCAGTGGTCGGTGGTCGGTGGTCGGTGGTCGGATAATACTGCCCACTGCCTGCCGCCTACTGTCTACCGTTTACCGTCTACTGTCTACTTCTCCAAGTTCAATCGCCTCAAGCTTTGCCGGTTTTGCGCCTAGAAAACGCTCAGCAACGCGCCCGAAGCGATCGGCCGCGTCGGTAACGTAAAAATGGTCAAGATCGTCGCACAACCGGCGCTTGCCCTCGACCTCGCGTGGGTTCTCAAGTCCTTTCTCTTTTAGCAGCGCGGCAACCTCGTCCGCGCAAGCCTCTCCGGAATCGATCAACTTCACGTTCGCACCAACGGTCTTCTGGATCACGTTACGTAGGATCGGGTAATGCGTACATCCCATGACGAGCGATTCGGGGGCAAAATCGACGACCCGCTTCAAATAGCGCTTCGCGATCGAACGCGTTTCGGGTTCATCAGTCCAATTCTCTTCGGCCAACGGCACAAAGAGCGGGCACGCCAACTGTATGATCTCAGCCGCCTCGCACGCCTGCCGGATCGAAGCGGCGTACGCGTCGCTTTGAATCGTCGCCTCGGTCGCGATCACCGCGATTCGCGGCTGCGGACCTGAAACCGCGACCGCCTTGCGCGCTCCCGGTCCGATCACTCCGACGACATCGAGTCCGATCGTCGCTCTGATCTTCGGAAGCGCAAGCGCAGACGCCGTGTTGCACGCGACGACCAGCAGTTTGATTCCCCGCGACGCGAGGAAAACCGAGTTCTCGATCGCGTAGCGCTCGACGGTCGCCAGCGACTTCGTTCCGTAGGGGACGCGGGCGGTATCGCCCAAATAGACGAAATGCTCGTTCGGCAGCCGATTATGGAGCGCGCGATAGACCGTCAAACCGCCGACACCGCTGTCGAAGATCCCGATCGGCAAGGTTCGCCGCAGGTCGTTGCTGAGTTCAGGCGAGTTCATCAAATCGAACTGTCAGAATAGTTTTTGGCGATTTAATTGTCAAAAAAGAGGAGTTCCAGGCAATCCTGAAACTCCTCACCTGTCCGCTCTTGCTACGAGCGGTGTCGGGGGAAACTAAGTGCAGAAGACGAGACTTTCGCCTTCAAGCCGGCGGACCGCCATCCGCACGACCTTTTCGCTCACCGAAATTCCGAGCTCGCTGCCCATTTCTTCTGCGATCTGCATTGCGTCGCGCTCGCCATCGCATTTCTGCCAGATGTAAGCCGACGTCGGGTTCAAATAAATGTACTTATGGTTGATAACGTCTTCGATGAACAATTCGCCGGTATCTCGCTTAACTACAAGATCGTTCGTTCGCGCGATTGGTTTCATGGGATCACCTCAAAAAAAATGATGCGCCACGCTGGCTCGCCGGACAATAAACAACCCTCGTGCCAAAAGTGGCGATCGGGCACAAACTGTGATTTAACTTAGGTTTACGTGATCCCCTTCCAGCTCGAAACGGGAAAAGAGTCGGTCAAATTGACCGACTCTAACGGGCAAATTGCCTGCGCGATGATCACTTTCGCGGCGGAGGCTTGAGTTTCATCGGATTATCCTTGTAACCAAGGCCTTTCCAATCCATCCGTCCTTGCGGCCCGTGGCAGTCCATGCATTTCAGCGCCCGGGCTTTGGGCTGAACGCCGTGGAAGATTCCCATAAAACGGGTCGTGTCGACCCATGAATAGGAAATATCCGAGACGTTGTAGCTCTCCTTCGCCGCGCTCCTGATCGCGGGATCGATCTGTCCGTTTGAGAAAAAGTGCTCGACGGTGATCGGGATCAGCCAGTTCTTTTCGGCCAACAGCGGCAATTTTGCCTTATGGACCTTGAAAGCAAATATCTTGGCCCTCGGATCATCCCTCGCCCCCTCGGGCATCATCATCCCGACCGAGCCGTCGGGAAGCCTCTTGACGGCCTCGCCGGGAAGTTGTGCCCACGTGAAGCCGTTGTACCACGCGTATACCGGCGTCACATCCTTTTCAAGCGTGATCGTCGCCGCGTACTTGTCGGCTTCGGCGTTGTACGACGGTTTCGACCAGTCGCGGAACATGTCAGTCGCGTCTGTGCGTGCGAATTTCGGGATATGACAGACAGTGCAGTTGACCGAGGCAGAGTGTTTGTTGAGAACCGGGTTCTTGTGCGTTGGCGACGAATGACACGCCGCGTTGTCGCAGGTCAGCGTCCGATCGCGGAAATCGGTTCCCGCAAGATCGGTTCCACGGCCGACGACCCGGTGATCCTCACCCGCATGACAGCCAACACATTGCATGTTTTTGCCCGCCGAGGCCATGTGGACGTCGTAGTCGCGTTCGGGATTGGCGAGCGCGTATTCGATATCGCCACGTTTGAAATTCGGACCGCCACCGGAGTTATAGTGGCATCTGAGACACATCGTCCGCGTCGGCGAGGATATCCGTTTCGACACCGAATCGAGGCCTTCCTGATTCTTCCAAAGTATCGGTTTCCAAATAAAGCCGCCCGCCCCGTCGTCATACAGATCGCGACGGTAGCCGCTCGCGTGGCAGATCAGACAATCGATGTTCTCGAGCTGGGCCCGACTTATCGTTTCCGACGGCTTGAGGCCGTTCCCGGCGTGACACGCCGAGCACCCACGGCTGATGACGTCGCCGCGGGAATTCTTTACGAGCTCGACCCAGTGCCCCGTCGGTCCGGTACAGAAGTCGTTCAGGGTGTTGATTTTGCCGAGTTTCCTGTTGTTGGAGTTGACGATATTCGGCGCCGGACCTTTCCATTGGTAATGCTGCGAATGAAAGAAGTTCTCGGCGTCCTTCTGATGGCACTCAAGGCAGGTCTTCGTCCCCTCGTACCGTTCGAAGTACTTCGAATGCGAACTGACGGTTTCCTGGCCGGCGATAGTTAGTACCGAGATTGTGATCAACGCTACGGTGACCGTTAGCCGATTGTGATTCATAGTTCCTCCGCATTGCAGAGCGGGCGTCGGACTCCGGCGCCCGCGACGCCGTCAGAACCTGACGATCGTGCCGATTGTCAGCATCTGCGCATCCTGATACGTCGGGAAACCGAGGATCGGCGTATCCGTCAGACGCTTCGGTGCGCCGATGTGCCATCCCGAACCCGAGTATCGATAGTTGTAGAAGATGTAACCGCCCTTGATGATGAATCTCGGCGTGATCCGGTGCGTGATGTAGGTCTCGAAGACTTCACCGCGCGTGTTTGTCTTCGGCGCGATGATGTCGTCTTCGGCCTGCGCGAAGTTGAACCAGTATTTCGATCCATGGTTGAACTCGAAGCCGATCTTCGTTCGTTCTTCGGTTCCGAACGCATATCGGATTCCGCCGTAGAACATGAATCCATCGCGGTTCTCCGGCGTCTCGAACGGATCGGACATCATGCCGCCGAACGGTGTCGTGATCCCGTTCGGGCGCATGCCCGAGTAGTTGACGGTGCCGAAGAGGTCAAGACCCTTGTATTTCTTTGTAACCGTCAGCCCGGCCAGATTGATCGACCCCAGATTCGACGACGGCGTGAAACGCATGATCACGGGTGCGCCGACGGTTTCACCCGTCAGCGGGTTGTTCGGCAGCACAACAAGTCCGTTGAAGCCGTCGGTAACATTGAACGCGCGGGCTACCGTCGCCTGGACCAGCCAAGAATCCGAAGCCCAAAGATCGAAGTTCCCGCCGATGAAATGAACGTCCTTCAGACGGTCCTGCGGCATCTTGATCAGATCTCCGTTGCCGAATCCGGACTCGTATCCGAGGCCGTAGCAAAGCCGGAGAATGATATTGTCGGAAACCTTGTAGCCGAACGTGATGCCGTCGAACTGATAGTCGATCAGTGCGCCGGATGGCGTTCCGCCACGCGGTTCGTCCTCGCGATACTGAAGCGGCGGCCCGCTCGTCGAAGGCCGTCTTCCGATCGAAAGGAAGAATTTCGAATTCCCGATCTTATCCCATGAAAAGTAAGCGCGTTCGACCCGCACCTGGTCGGAGTTCGGGACGCCCGCGGTGGTTCCGTCGACGTTGAACGATGTCGGCTGGCCATTGAAGACCTGAACGCCGGTCGAGTCGCCGAAGACCTTGTACATGCACAGGCGT
>JAKQII010000351.1 GCA_029557535.1 Acidobacteriota bacterium | reverse complement strand
GCCTTCGTCAGCGAAAGTCCTTTGAAAAAGAGAAGTTGGTTGAGCGCGATGCCGATAAGTCCGAACACGGCAAATCGGAGATAATGACTTTTTTCTTCGAGTCTCAGGTTTCCGCGCAACCGCTGAATGATCGCGAAAGTGATCGCCGCACCGCCGACGCGGAATCCGACGAGCGCTACCGGGGGGAACGCGAGCAGTGCGAATTTGCCGAGTACCGTCGCGGTGCCGAACATAAATTGAGTCAGCAGCAGCGCTGCTACGGCATGCGGGTCGGATTGTCGTGCTTCGTTGTTCAAACGAAGATGCTAGCAAATCGTGGGCAAATATTCAGCCGGATATCGGGCAAATATCGTACGGGCCTTTGGTCGGCCAATGTTCTCTATGTGGCTCTGTGGTCAAAGATGTTCTTGACCACAGAGCGACAGAGTAAATGTGTCGTTCAGTCCGACGGCCGGGTCGTTGAGGAAACTCTGACAACCGGCGCGACCAACGGATCATCGCGTCCACATCGCGACGGCCGGAACTTTCGAAACCGGTGCGGCCATGGCAATATCCTTCATTTCCTTCCGCGCGCGGGCAATGAACGTCTCGACGTCGGACATCTTCCTCGGAAGCGCTTTCGTCATCCATTCGACGCCGCTATCGGTGATCAGCATATCGTCCTCGATACGCACGCCGATGCTTTTGTAGCGCTCGAACGCCGGACGGATCTTCTCGAGGAACTCCTTCATTCCCGGTTTCGACTGATCGAAATAGTCGAGCGCGTCCTCGCGGATGTAGATGCCAGGCTCGTTCGTCATCACCATTCCAGGTTTGAGTTTTGTCGCGTAGTCGCCGACATCGTGGACGTTCATCCCCAACCAGTGTCCGAGCCCGTGCATATACCAGATCCTGTATTGCGGAACGCCAACCTCGCGCGTCCCGCCTTTGCCGTCCGGCACTTTCTGGATCGTACCGGGAATGAACGCTCCGACACTTTCGATCAGCCCAAGTTTCGCCAGGCCCTCTTCGACGGTTTTCGCGGCGGCTTGTCCCGCCGTACTGAATAGTGTGCCGGGTTTGAGTTCGGCGGCGGCTGACTCCTGAGCGTCGTAAACGATCTGATAGATCTCCGCCTGTTCTTTCGTGAACTTCCCATTGACCGGGAATGTGCGGGTAACGTCCGCCGTGTAGTGATCGTATTCGGCGCCCACGTCCATCAGAAACAACGCGTTCGGATCGACTGCACCCTGAGATTCAACGTAATGAAGGGTGGTTGCGTTCGGACCGCATCCGACGATCGACGGATAACCCCAATAATCGGCATTGCGGCGGCGGAAGGTGTATTCGACCTCCGCCTGAACTTCGTATTCCCAATTCGCGCGATTGGCCATGGCCTGCGATCGCATGTGTGCTTCGGTCGATATATCGATCGCTTGCTGCAAGAGTCTTAGTTCGTAGGGCGACTTCACCAAGCGCAGTTCATCGAATATCGAACGGGCGTTGACGGCGGTTGTGAATGACTTCGAGAATTCCGCCTCCGCACGGTACTCGGCCAGGCCATTGCTGTCACGATCGCCTGCCGGAAGCAGAAGGTAGAGCTTTTCGAATCCGGTCGGAACACGCTGTCCGGCTTTCGTAGTGAATTCGGTCTTTCCCTTGAGCGCGTCCAGATAGCCTTTGGTCTCGGCCGCGTCAACGATATTCCCGATCCCCGACAGACGCCGGGCATCTTCGTTCGAATACATCCGCCCGTTCCACGTTTCGAACTGCGGGTTCCTCTTGGGAAGGAAGAGCGTTTCCGACGTCGATCCGTTTGATTTCGAGATCACGAGCGTTGCTCCGTTTTGTTTGAGCGCCGTCAGGTAGTAAAGGTTGTTTTCCTGCCGGTACATGAAGTCGACGTCGTTCGTGTAGTTCCTCGGTTCGGCGCTGAAAAGCACCATGATCGAATTGTCGACCATTTTTTCGAGAACCCTCGCACGGCGCGCGGCAAGTTCGGTCTGGCGCTCGGCATCGGAAAACTTCGGCGATGGCGGCGCGACGCGGATCACCGGTTCCTTCATGGCCGAGGTCTTCGGGCCATAGGCGCCGACTGGGATTGCGGAAAACGCGACAAACACGATGGAGGCCGCGGCAAATACTCTTTTCATAGGTCGATTCATTGTCTCCTGATCACGATCGGTTCGTCTTTCACGGTTTCGTTCCCGAAATAATCCGCAACGACGACTCGCAAAACATATTCGCCTGGCTGAAGCGCTTCCGGATCGAAGAATCCTTCCGAAGCGGATCCGCCCGAAACCCGGTCCGTCACGATGTAACGAAAGATGGTTTCACCCGTTGCGCCCGACTTGCTTCCCATCGCGTAAACGAGGCCGACGGCGTCGGCGGCCGGAAGCGTATCGAATCGGATCGTCCATTCGACGTCCCCGATCGGTGTCTTTTCCTGATTTAAGATCTGGTAACCGATTTTGTAGATGCCAAGTCGCCGACGTTCGGCATTGCCATCCATTCGGTCGTAAGCGCGGGCAACAATTCGCGATTTTCCAACGACCTTAATACGCCTCGATGACGGATCGGTTTCAAGTTCGTCCCAATTTTCATCGTAGAGCCCAACGCCTTCGATCGTCGGCGCGATCTTGTCCGAGACTCCCGGCAGTTCGAGCGCGGCGAGCGCGTTCATCTCAAATCCGCTGCGCCCGGCGATCAGATGTACGTGATTCATCGGATTGAGCGTGCCGATCGCGTCGCCGGCCTTGAATGAAGAGCCGCGCGGAACACGCACGCCGGCGATCCGTCCCGCGGCATCGAGATTGAATACGAACCGCGGATCGTCGAACGGTTTCCCGGACGAATCGCGTCCGAGCCTGATGTGGATATAGCCGAGGGTCGGCATCCGAATGAGTTCGCGCAGCGTCCCGAAGTTCTCGGCCGCGACCGTTCGCGTTACTTTTTCGTCCCTTACGAACCGCGCCGTTTCGCCGTAGCCGCCGACGATGTCGAGCCCGTTGTGGAACCAGATATTTTCGTTGCTGTTGTTCTCGCCGCGAATCTCGCCGAGCGTCCCGGCGATCTCACGGGTGTTCTCGGGCGGGTCGTACGGCCAACGCGCCGCCGCCGCGGATCGAAACTGATCGGCCTTGACGCGCGCGGCTTCGACTTCTTCCGGCCTGACGACGCGACCGTCGGATCTTGACGAAATGATTCGTACCGCCTGGTTTTCCGAGTCGGCGACGGCGATGTCGCCGTTATTCATGAGGGCGATCCCGTTCGGGCGGTTAAACGAGGACCCGCCGAGTCCGCCGTCCGCAAATCCGCGCTTGTCGTTCGAGATCGTGCGGACGTATGGGGTCCGTTCGAGATCGACCTTGCGGACGACGTTTCCATCGGTGAAAAAGATGGAACCGTCCTGATCCACGGCGATCGCGGACGGTTGATACAGCCCGGCGGCGAACGGCGAGCCGTTGCCGAACTCGTTGCCGCCGCCGATCAGTGTGACGGTCGCGCCGTTGCCGCGGACCGCCCGGATCCGCGCATTGCCCGTGTCGCAAACGAGCACCGATCCGTCGGTTCCGACGGTGATCCCGGTCGGTGTGTCGAACTTGACTTTCGAAGCTTCGCTCGAATCGGCAAATCCGCGCCCGCCGCCGGCGAGCGTCCGGACCGAACCATTCTCGATCACGCGGATGCGGTCATTGTACGTGTCCGCGACGTAGATCCTTGAACCGGAAACCGCGAGGCCGACGGGGGCGCGGAATTGAGCGTCCATTGCCGATCCGTCGTGAAATCCCGGATTGCCGTCCATGCCGGCGACCGTCTCGACCGCGCCCGACGAACTGATCTTGCGGATCGTATGCCGGCCCGAATCAGCGAAGAAGATCTCGTTATCGGGTCCGATCGCGATGTGCGAAGGCGTACCGAGTCCTTCCGCGATGACGCTTGATTCTCCGGCAGGCCCGATCTTCACGATCTTGCCGCTTTCTCCGTCCGAAACGATCAGGTCAGAGCCGGACGCCGCTATCCCGAACGGTTCCGCGATCCGCTCTTGCTCGAACACAAGTGTCCGCGTGAAGGCAAGTTCAGGTTTTTTCGGTTCAATATGCGAACAGGACCCGACAAGAAGCAGAATCGATGCGATGACGAGGTGCCGAACCGGCAAGCGTTTCATGAGGATTACAATAACTTTCCGCAGGCTTACAAATCAAAATCAGGTCTGCTATCATCAGAAGCCTGCCCCATAACAACTTTTGAAATAGGAGAATCACACGATGTTTTCACTCGAAGATCTTTTGGGACAACAGCAAGGCGCCGAGGTCGTCGGTCAGATGAGCCAGCAGGTGAATGCCGAACCGAGCCTCGTGAACACCGCGATCCAAATGGCGCTCCCGGCGCTGATCAACGGACTCGCGAACAACGCCGCGACGCCGCAGGGAGCCGCAAGCCTTGATCAAGCACTCACGAACGATCATGACGGCAGTTTGCTTGACAATCTCGGCGGGATCGCCGGAATGATCCTCGGCGGCGGGCAGTCATCGCGGACGACCAACGCCGGCGGGATCCTCGGCCACATCCTCGGCGGAAGCCAAGGCAACGTGACTCAGCAGATCAGCAATCAGAGCGGGCTCAACATGGGGCAGGTGGCGCAGATCCTGATGATCCTCGCACCGATCGTGATGGCCTATCTCGGAAAGCAGAAGCAGCAGAACAATCTCGACGCCGGCGGTCTCAGCGATCTGCTTACGGGACAGCAACAACAGATCCAGCAGGCGCCGCAAGGGGGGTTTCTCGAGAGGATGCTCGACAGCGACGGAGACGGCTCGGCGCTCGACGACATTGCTTCGATGGCGTTCAATTACCTTACCAAGAGTTAGAGAAAAGGAAATTCGCGACTGACGGGCCCGGTTTCTCCGCGGCCCGTCACTTTTTTGCCCGCGGCGGGGTTCTAATTGAAACAATCGCGGGATGAAATCGTAAGATTTCCCGAGTCTCCACAGACAACACATTAATTCAAAGGACTTTTTATGCTGAGAAAAATGCTTGCGCTCGGACTGATCGTCTTGTTCGGGACGCTGAATCTCGTTTCGGCCTTCGCGCCGCAAAACCCGTTTATTCAGGACGGTGACAATGAAGTCAAGAAGTTGCCGCCGGTCAATTGGATCCGCAGCCGGAAGATCGACGTCAAACACATTGCGATCGATCTACGGTTCGATTGGGATAAGGAACAGGCGTACGGCAAGTCAACATTGACCGTCGCGCCGTTTTCGGATACCGACCGGATCAATCTCGACGCGGCTTACATGACGATCTCTTCGGTCAAGGGGGCCGCCGGCAAAGATCTGAAATTCAACTATTCGGGCAAGGATACGAACGACAATCTCGAGATCATGCTCGATCGCGTTTACAAACGCGGCGAGGACGTCGTCGTGACCGTCGAATACCGGACAAACTATGTCAACACGGCTGATCCGGACACCGCGATCGGCAGTTTCGGCCGCGGTCTCCGTTTCATCAAGCCGAACGCCGATCAGCCAAACAAGCCGTACCAGATCTGGTCGCAGGGCGAAACAGAGTTTAACCGCTATTGGTTCCCGAGTTACGATACGCCGAACGATTTCCGCACGACGGAACTGCGGGCGACCGTCGACAAGAAATACACCGTTGTCTCGAACGGAAGCCTCGTTTCGAAAACGTCGAATCCTGACGGGACCGTGACGTTCGACTGGAAGATGGACACGCCGTACTCAAACTACCTGACCTCGATCGTCGTTGCCGAATACGCGGAGGTCAAAAGCGGCGAATATGCCGGGATTCCGATTTACGCCTATGGCTACAAGAACGAGGCGAAAGAGGTTTACGACACGACGAAGAGCGTTCCGGACATGGTCAAGTTCTTTTCTGAAATGACGGGCGTCAAATACGCCTACCCGAAATACTCGCAGGCGATGGTCGAGGACTTCGGCGGCGGGATGGAGAACATCTCGGCGACGACGCAGATTGAGGAAATGATCTACGACGCCCGGACGATGATCGATCAGGACAGCAATTCGCTCCAGGCGCACGAACTCGCCCACCAGTGGTTCGGTGATTACGTCACCTGCCGCGACTGGGGCCAGATCTGGCTCAATGAGTCGTTCGCGACGTATTTTGACGGGCTGTACAACGAGCACAGCAAGGGGCATGAGGAATTTCTTTACGCCAATGTCCGTTCGAACCAGCAGGCATACTACAACGACTGGAGAAACGGAAACCGCCGACCGATCGTGACGAAGTACTACGCGAACAAGGACGCGATGTTTGACGGTTACGCCTATCCGCGCGGCGCGGCCGTTCTTCACATGCTCCGCAAACACCTCGGCGACGAGAACTGGTGGAAGGCGATCAACCACTATCTGACCTCAAACGCCCACACACCGGTTTCGACTGAGGAGTTCCGCATCGCGATCGAGGAAGCGACCGGACAGTCGATGGACTGGTTCTTTGACCAGTGGCTTTATCGCATGGGCCATCCGGTCTTCGACGTGACGAAATCGTACGATCCGGCGGCGAAGAAACTGACGCTGAATATCAAACAGACTCAGAAGGCCGATCCGCTCAACGAGTATCCGCAGGTACGGTATTTCCAGACGAACGTTGACGTGGAGATTGACGGCAAGGTCCACCGCGTCTGGATCGATCCGAAGGAAACGAACTCCTTCACGTTCGATTCGCCGACGGAGCCAAAGCTTGTCAATTTCGACTACGAAGGTACCTTGATCAAGGAATTGAAGTTCGAAAAGCCGGTCGACGAACTCGTTTATCAACTTCTCAATGACAAGGACGTGCTCGGACGCCGCTGGGCCGGTGAACAACTGGGCGCGGCGTACAAATCGCAGTCCGCGTCTCAGGCAGACAAGGACAAGATCATGGATGCGTTCCGTAAATCGGTTGAGACCGATTCGAACTGGCGGATCCGACGCGGAACGCTCTCGGAGATCGCGAACATCGTCTCGCCCGATCCGTCGCCGGGGACGGAGCGGCCGGCAGCGACGATCGATGCTGCGACGACCGCGACGATCGTGAAGGCGACGAAGGACAAGAACAACTTCGTCCGCGGCGATGCGCTTGAACTCCTTGGCGAAACAAGAGACCCGAAATACGCCGATCTGTTCACCGCCGGGATCAAGGAACAAAGCTTTGTGATCGTCGGGCAGTCGGCGACGGCGCTGGCGGCGGTCAAGGCGCCCAATGCGTACCAGGAGATCAACGCGTTGCTCGGCCAAAAGTCGTGGCGCGGACAATCGCAGATCATCGCGATGAACGCGTTCGCCGATCTGAAGGATCCGCGGTCACTCGATACGGCGTTCAAATACGCCGAAGACGTCAACCAGCCGAAACAGGTCCGATCGGCCTCGCTGCGGATCGTCGGCGCCGTCGGCAAGGGTGACGAACGCTCGTACCCGCTGATCATCGGCTCGTTCAAGAAGGCGCTGGCGAACCAGGACTTTCAGGGTATTTTCAACGCCGTCCAAGGCATCATCGCATTGGCCGACCCGCGCGGTCAGGAAGCGTTCGACATGCTCAGGGAGAAGTTCAACGGCAACCAGCAGATCATGGGCTTCGTGACGTTCATGGAGAACCAGTTCAAGGCGGCGTTGAAGAAGTAAACGGGATGGGGGATTTGCGATTTGCAATATTTGCAATTTTCAATTTGCGATCGGCGCAATCCCCCGCCGTGTTTCTCGTGAGCACGGGCTCGTTGCGATCGACGGCAAATTGCATATTTCAATTTGCGATCGGCGCAATCCCCCGCCGTGTTTTTGGTGAGTACGGGCTCGTTGCGATCGACGGGAAATTGCAAATTGCAAATCGCAAATCGCAAATGCTTTGACTTTTAAGTCAACAAAGTGTTTCAATCTTCTTTCACGTGGTGAGTTAAAGCGACTTGCGACCACGCAAAATAATCCGCTAAACAGCTGAGAGTGAGATCCAAAGTTTGTGAAACTCTGTGCCTGTTTGGCCCGGAGTTTTTTTCTATTTGGAGACGGAGATGATCGGCGGACTCAGCAGAGTGATTCTGTTTGTTGACGATATGGCGGCAATGAAATCGTTTTATGTCGACATTCTCGGTTTGCGCGAACTCCCGGGCGGAGATGTCGTCTTTGTTTCGCTCGATTCGGGCGGGGCGCAGCTTTCGTTGAATCAGATCCCGTCCGAATACGCTGATCCAAACGCCGGGGGTGCGCCGCGTGAGGACAGTTACACAAAATTCGTCTTTCACTCAGACGACGTCGAAGGCGACCGCGAAGCGCTTGTCGCAAAGGGCGTCCGGATGCGCGAGATCAACCGTTGGGGAGCGATCGAACTGTGCGACGGGATCGATCCGGAAGGCAACATATTTCAGATCAGCAACAGATAAGACGTTGATGAAAAAGAGCTTTTTAGAACTGATGAAAGAGAGGATCGTCGTTTTCGACGGCGCGATGGGGAGCAACCTTCAATCGCAGAATCTTACCATCGACGACTGGGGCGGGCCGAATTTTGAGAACTGTTCCGAAAATCTTCTTTACACAAAACCCGAAGCGATCGAGAAAGTCCACGCGGGATTTCTCGAGGTGGGTTGCGACGTCATCGAAACCAACTCGTTTGGCGGCGGCGAGGTCGTTCTCGCCGAGTTCGGGATCGCCGACAAGGCGTACGACGTCAACAAACTCGCGGCTTCGCTTGCGAAGAAACTCGCCGATCAGTACTCGACGAACGAAAAACCCCGATTCGTCGCCGGATCGATCGGACCCGGAACGAAGCTCCCGACGCTCGGCCACATCAGCTACGATGCGCTGAAAAAATCGTACGAACAGCAGGTTCACGGATTGTTCGACGGCGGCGTCGACATGTTCATCGTCGAGACCTGCCAGGATATTCTCCAAACAAAGGCCGCGCTCGCAGTGATCTTTGATCTCTTTTGCGAACGCCGGGTCAAGATCCCGGTGATCGCGCAGGTCACGATCGAAACCTTCGGGACCATGCTCAACGGAACCGAGATCTCGGCCGCGCTGACGGCGCTCGAGCCGTTCCCGATCGACGTGGTCGGGATGAACTGCGGGACCGGTCCCGACCAAATGACCGAATCGGTCAAATATCTGTGCGAGAACTCACCGTTCCCGGTTTCGGTTCTGCCGAACGCGGGTCTGCCCGAGGTCAAGGACGGTCAGCAGTACTACACCGAATCGCCCGAGGATTTCGGCCGTAAGATCGAACATTTCGCGAGGGATTTCGGCGCCAATATCGTCGGCGGCTGCTGCGGGACCTCGTTCGAGCACCTTCGCGCGGCAATCGAACGCGTCGGGAATCTCTCGCCGAAAGTCCGCGACGCCAAACTGACGCCGTCGGCCTCGTCGATCTATTTCCAGCAGCCGTACACGCAGGACAGCTCGTTCCTGATCGTCGGAGAGCGCGTCAACGCATCCGGTTCGAAGAAGATGCGCGACCTGCTCCAAGCCGAGGATTGGGACGGTCTGGTGAGCCTCGCGAAATCGCAGGAGCGCGAAGGCGCGCACGTTCTCGACGTCAACGTCGATTTTGTCGGTCGTGACGGCGTCGCCGACATGGGTGAGCTCGTCTCGCGGCTCGTGACGAATGTCAGGATCCCGCTCATGCTCGATTCGACCGAGTGGGAGAAGATGGAGGCGGGACTTAAGCTCGCTGGCGGCAAATGTCTTCTGAATTCAACAAATTACGAGGACGGCGAGGAGCGGTTTTTGAAAGTCCTGAGCCTCGCGAAAGAATACGGCGCGGGCGTTGTCATCGGCCTGATCGATGAGCAGGGAATGGCGCGGACCGCCGCCGATAAGATCGCCATCGCCCGACGCGCGTTCAAGGACGCGGTTGCGTTCGGCATCAAGGACCACGACATTTTCTTCGACCCGCTGGCGCTGCCGATCTCGACCGGAATCGAGGAAGACCGGCGGAACGCGGCCGAGACCGTCGACGCGATCCGCAACATTCACGCCGAGATGCCCGAGGCCAACATCATCCTCGGTGTTTCGAACATCTCTTTCGGTCTCAATCCGGCGGCTCGCGTCGTGCTGAATTCGATCTTTCTGCACGAATGCGTCGAAGTCGGGATGAACTCGGCGATCGTCAACGCGTCGAAGATCCTCCCGCTCAATCGGTTCAACGAGCACGAGCTCGATGTCGCGCTCGAACTGATCTACGACAAGCGGAAATTTGAGGGCGATATCTGCACCTACGATCCGCTCGCCGAATTCACAAAGCTCTTCGAAGGGAAGACGGCCAAATCGATCAAACCCGACATCTCGAATCTGCCCGTCGAGGAAAAACTCAAGCGGCACATCATCGACGGCGAGAAGATCGGGCTCGAGGAGAGCCTTAAGAAGGCACTCGAGACGTACGAACCGCTCGATATCATCAACAATATCCTGCTCGACGGCATGAAAACGGTCGGCGATCTTTTCGGATCGGGACAGATGCAGCTGCCGTTCGTGCTGCAGTCTGCGGAAGCGATGAAGACGGCGGTCAAGTTTCTCGAACCGCTGATGGAAAAGGTCGAGGGCGTCAACAAGGGCACGATGATCCTCGCGACGGTCAAGGGCGACGTCCACGACATCGGCAAGAACCTCGTCGACATCATTCTCACGAACAACGGCTACCGGGTCGTCAATCTCGGGATCAAGCAGCCGATCGACGACATTCTTCACGCATGCGCCGAACATGGCGGCGACGCGATCGGGATGTCGGGACTGCTCGTCAAATCGACGCTGATCATGCGCGACAATCTCGAGATCATGAACGAGCGCGGGATCAGTGTTCCGGTGATCCTCGGCGGCGCGGCGCTCAATCGAAAGTACGTCGAACAGGACCTTGAGCCGCTTTACAGCGGCACGCTCTATTACGCCCGCGACGCCTTCGACGGCCTACACGCGATGGACGATATCGCCTCTGACGGCGCGGTGCGCGAAAGGGCGAGCCGGAGTGTGGGCGAAGGGGCGACGGAATCGCCGGTGATGTCAACGGTTTCCGACGCCGAGGATCTCGTCGGTGAGGATGCGAAGCTCGGATTGGTCGCGGCACGCGTCTCGCACCGCGGCGACGTGCACGACAACCGGATCCGACATGCGACGCGATCGGATGTCGCACGTCTGGAATCGTTGCCGTCCGCGCCGTTCTATGGCTCGAAGGTCGTCGAGATCACCGATCTCAACAAGGTCTTTGATTTCGTCAACGAAACCGCGTTATTCAAAGGCCAGTGGCAATACAAGCAAGGGAAGCGGACTCCGGAGCAGTACGCCGCGATCCTTGAGAACGAGGTCTATCCGCGATATCGCGAGGTGAAGGCGCAGGCGATCCGCGACAAATTGCTCGAAGCGAAGCTCGTTTACGGATATTTTCCGTGCCGTTCGCACGGAAATGATCTGATCGTTCTCGAAGAAGATGAGACGTCCGAAAGGGCGCGCTTCACGTTCCCGCGACAACCGCTCGATCAACGCGGATCGAAGAACCTCTGCATCGCGGACTATTTCGCTTCCGACCGAATCGACGTCGTCGCGCTGCAACTCGTGACGATGGGTCGCAAGGCGTCGGAGCATTCCCTAAGTCTCTTTCATTCAGATAATTACACCGAT
Source organism: Acidobacteriota bacterium (assembly GCA_029557535.1). Lineage (GTDB taxonomy): Bacteria > Acidobacteriota > Blastocatellia > Pyrinomonadales > Pyrinomonadaceae > JAFDVJ01. The sequence goes on along the minus strand of JAKQII010000351.1, from coordinate 534 downwards.
TATCTCCTCTTTCACGGACTTTCGGTCGAAGCCGCCGAAGCGCTCGCCGAACTCTGGCACAAACGCGTCCGCGAGGAACTCGGGATTGCCGGTGAGGATTCGCCTGAACTGACGAAGCTCTTCAAACAGGGTTATCGGGGATCACGATTCAGTTTCGGCTACCCGGCGTGTCCGAACCTCGAGGATCAGACGAAGATCTTCGAACTGCTGAAGCCTGAACGGATCGGCGTTGAACTGTCCGAGGAATTTCAGCTCCATCCGGAACAATCGACGTCGGCGATCATCGTCCATCATCCGGAAGCGAAGTATTTTAATGTGGAGTAGCTCGCGTTTTGAATCGACAGCGACTTCGGTTAAATTCCAGATGTGGGTGATGTATTGGAACAACTCGAAGTTCTCGATCTTATCTGGTCAAAAAAATCCGGATCGAGCCGCCAGCTCGATGATGTGGCCGGTATCCTCAAAAACGGATTTGACGCAGAATATGTCGGGCAATGGGTCGCCGAACTCGGGCTGCAGGAAGAGTTTGATGAG
>JAKQII010000340.1 GCA_029557535.1 Acidobacteriota bacterium | reverse complement strand
ACGCTACTTCGCGGCCTCCGAACCTCCGTGCGCAATCCCGAATGAAATGCTAATATCCATTCTCACGGAGGCGAACCGATGCAGAAACTTGGCCGGGCGATTCTCTGGCTCGGATACGCGATGCTTGCCGCGAGCGCGACCTTGTTCGTGATCTATATTTTTGTCGGGGTCAAACCCAACTTCGGTGACGTCGATCTTCTCCGGGGTCCGGTCCTGCCGTTCTTTCTCCTGATGAGCGGTGTGCTGACGGCGTTCACCGGGTTCATGATCCGCGGGGCGTTCTCATCGAAGGAGTGAAGGTCAGCCCTGATCATCAGGTTTCTCGATATCCAATCCTCGGGCAGGATCTTTTATCAGTTCCCAACGATCACCCAGTCGTAACCGTCAGGCGCGCGAAAGGAGAAGCTCTTTTCCCCGAATTCATCCGTGATGATGTTGCTCAGTTTGGTCGCCTTGCTTTTCGCGATCCGGCGGTGATATTCGGAGACGTTGGTCACACGATATGTGTAAAGCGAATAGCCGAGACTTCCGGGACGTGAGAACTCCGTCTTGTCGTCGAGTTTCGAGTCCGGCGAGAACCAGATTATCTTCAGCCGGCCCGAACGGGCCTCGGCGGGGTTGGTCGAACTTCGCGGATCGTCGAAATCGGTGGCGCCGTATTTCTGGTGTTTCTCAAGGCTGAAAACGGCGCGCGCGGACGGATTTTCGTACGTCGCGTCGTAGCCCTGGTGGTCGCGCGCCCTCAGCAAGCCCAACACGTTGTCGTAGAAATCCAGGTTTTCACGGTTGGCGTAGACGACCATTCCGAAATGCGTGATCTGCGACGATCTGAAAAACGAATCCTCGTTGATCTTTCCGTAGTTTTTCAGCGAATACCCGAAGCGTTGGAAGAGTATTTGCCGGGTCAGCGGCTGGATCAGGCACATCTCGCGCACCGTTGCGTAATTTTCGAGGAACGGCGTCGGCCGCTTCTCGAGCTTGTAGATCTCGGCCCGCTGCGGTTCAACGAGGAAAACAGGCATCTTCTGAGCGATCGCCTCTTCGGCGTGATTTTGGAGATTGTAGATGTCGCCCGTCATCATCGCTCCCCAACGGTTGCCGAGGACGTTCATTCGCGACATCCGGAGGCCGTCGTTGGTCGGCTTTTCCCAAACCATGATCCGGATCAGCCCATGATCCGAGTCGAGATGCTGCAGCCTGATCGAACGCAGTTTCGATCGCACCCCGTAAAGTTCGAATGCCTTCGCGGCGTCGATCTCGCCCGACGCCCCGACGCGATAGCCGAACCGCTCAAAATAGGCAATGAGCGGTTTTTCATCCGTCGCGCCGATTCCGGCCTCGTAAACGCCGCCGATCGTAGTGTTCTGAGCCATAACGGTCATTGAAATCAAGAGAATGAAAATAATGGTTCGAGTCATAGGCTTATTTGCGGTTGCGATCTACGATTTGCGATCGGGCGGACTTGAAACCGTCAATCGAACTGCGGACCGCAGTCAAACGGCCGATTGCAAATCGCAAATCGCAAATTCCGCTTACTGCTTTGATTTCCTCTCCGCCATCACGCGGTTGTAGAAGGTCCACGACGTCTCGTTCGGCTTTGCCGGATCGACCGTCGCCGGCGCCGTCATGTACGAGGGATATTTGTCGCGCACGATCTTTTTGATCCTCTCGGGAAGCAGTTCCCACGATTCCATGCGATAGCTGCGCGCGTGGATGATGATCACGCCGTCGTTTTTCGGCATCTTCATCCACGGCAGCCACGGTCCGACACGTGTCCAGCTGATCATCACGTTCTTTGGCGGCGTCGTTTTGTAAAGCTCTTCCTTTTCAACGTAAAAGTCGAACATCTCGCTCGCGGTGTAGTTCCGATCGAATCCGGGCAGCGGATAAAACGGAAAGACGTCCGACGTCCAGACAAGGTGGTCTCCGATCTCCGCCGGCGGAGAGAGCTCGCCGCGTTCGGATCTGCCGTCCATCGAAACGCTGATGTATTTGCCGTCGCGGACGCGGAACCGGCCGTTGACCGGATCGTTCTGAATGTGAAAGACCTCGCATTTCTCCTTCGTCCAGGGATTCGTCCACTCGTCGATTATCTCGTCCGTCTTTGGATCGGTGTAGAACACGATCTCGCGCGTCGAGAGGAAGAAGCCGTCCTTTTCCGGCGTGTCGACCCGCCGCCGGATGTTATAGCCGTCGACGCCGAAAAGCTTTTGCGGACGCTCGCCGGGTATGAACGAATAGGCCCACCCCTTGATGTAGAAGACCATGTCCTTGCCGTCCGGCCGCGCGAAGTTTGCCTCCACCCCGAGTTGCTGAATGCTCCGTTTTGTCTTTCCGCCCTGCGCCGTAGCGCCCGCCGACAGGAGCGCGACAACAAATAACATAAGTGCAATTTTTTTCATCTTGTCCTCCGTCCGGTCTCGATCAAGAACCGAATTCCGCGTCACCGAGTTTCGCCGCGACCCCGGCGGCGATCTCACCAAACTGTTCAACAACCGTCGCACCGGCTTCCGTGAGCCGCGCCACTTTTCCGTCCCAGGTACCGCGACCGCCTTCGATGATCGCCCCGGCATGCGAATAGCGCGTGCCGGATTTCGCGGCGCGGCCACCGACATAGGCGACAACAGGTTTCCGGATCCGCCCCGATTCGATCAAATCCGCGACCTGCTCCTCCTGCGAACCGCCGATCTCGCCGATCATGACGATCAGATCCGTCTCGGGGTCGTCCTCGAACATCAGCGCGATCTCGGGGAACGTCAGGCCGATCACGGCGTCGCCGCCGACATGGCAGATCGTCGAAATGCCGTGTCCGGTCCGGCAGATGTAATAGCCGGTCGAGGCCGACAACCCGCCGCTTCGCGACATTATTCCGACCCGTCCCGGATGAAACCATTCACGTGCAGTCTCGGCGCGTCCGCCCATCATGCCGAGGACGGCCTCCCCGGGCGAGATCACGCCGACCGTATTCGGGCCGACGAATTTCGCGCCGTGTTCGTCGGCGATCTCGCAGATCTCAAGGACGTCGTATAGCGGCACCCGGTCGGAGATCAGCGCGAGCAGCGGAACGCCGGACTCGATCGCTTCGATCGCCGCCGACTTGACGCGTGGCGCAGGTACAAAGATCACCGAAATGTCGATCGGACCGAGCGCGTCGTTCGCCTCGCCGACGGATTCAAATACGGGCAAACCGTGAACTTCCTGGCCGCCGCGTCCCGGCGTGCAGCCGCCGACGATCCGGGTTCCGTAATCGAGCATCAGCTTCGCACGCGCCGAACCCTCGCGGCCGGTGATTCCCTGCACGATGACCCGCTTCGATTTGTCTACCAAAATGGCCATTTGATCAGCCGCCCTCCCGTGTCGTCTCAAGACCCGGGATCGGGAATTCGATCCGCACGGCGTCGAGCCCCAGATCGCGCGCCGCAAACTCGCACGCCAGACACTCGGTGCATTTTCCGCGAGCCGCCTCGTCGCGCCCGATCGCCAGTTCCGGCCGGCCTTCGTCGTTGACCTTGAGGATCTTCTGCGGACAAGATTCGGTGATCTGCCGCGCGGACCGCAGATCGATCCGCGAGTAGTCGAACGCGACGGATCCTGTCCGCGTTTCGAATCGGTAATCTTCTCTGAAATCCGCAACGGCCGGCCGGACGTCAATCGTCGGCGGATCGGCGTCAATGATCAGTTTGCGCAAACGTTCGGCGCATTTGTCGGCCGAGTCCTCTTTGCGGAAAGCCTCGATCGGCGCCGGAAGCATCGGCGCGTAGCGCTCGACCAGTTCTTTGGCGATGTCCTCGCCGTTGCCACCGAGTCGGAGCACCGCCGGAATGCGCGGTCGAACCTCGAGGAACGCCTTGAGCACGGCACGGGCGAGCCCGAACTGCTCCTGGCTGGCGACGCCGGAACCCGAAAGAAAATAGCCTTTGGTGCCCGGGATCGAAAGGATGATGCGCGCCGCGCGGTAGACCTTTGAAGCCGGCGGATTGCCGCTGGTGTCGACGTAACAGGCCGGCGACAGCCCGTTCCGCTGGGCTGCATCCAGCGACGCCATCGATCCGCCGCCGCCCGCGCCGTGGAAACCGATCTTCGCCCCTCCGGAATCGCCGTTGCCCTCGATCTCGACAAAGTAGAACGTCCCGCGAAAGTCGTCACGTTCGACGTCCCAGGCGATGCGTTCGAGCTTGGTCGGCGTGTGGCCGAGTTCGCGCGCCATGTCGATCCCGAGATCGGCGTGCCTGAACACGGCGTAGTCATCGACTGAAACTCGCGCGTCGACGGCGACAAGCCGTCCGTCGCTGAGTTTCGCGAGCGGATTGATCTCAGCCGTCCGTGCCTCGCAGGAAAAGGCGGCGCGATAAAGTCCGAGCAGGATCACGGCGATCGCGTCCCGGTCATTGCCCGCGTCAGGGCCCAAAAATTCACGGATCGTTTCGATCGTCGGCTCGGATCGGACCGAGCAGACAAGTTTTCGCATCGACGCGGCGCGGTCTTCAATCCCGCTCCCGCCATCCGCGGAGAACAACAGGGTCGGGCGCTTGAGGACATTGTCGATGATGAAGCCAAGGTAAAACTCGCGGTCGATCGGGAGTCTCTCGTCGACCAACACGGCTTCGCAGAGATCTCCCCCGACCTCTTTGCCGATGAGCGCCCGCGCGGCGTCCATCGCTTCATCAGGCGAATCGGCAAATCTGATCCCGCCGGCCGCGGCGCGTGACGTCGAGTGGATCTGGGCCTTGACGACGACCGGGCCGGCCGATTCGCGGGCGATCGACCGCGCTTCGTCGGCATCGCGTGCGACCCGGCCGCGTGGAATCGGGATATCGTGTGCCGCAAGGATCTGCTTGGCTCTGTGTTCGTGGAGTTGCGCCATCGGAATTTGTCATAAGTCTATAACAAATTTACCGAAGTCGGCAAATGGCCCGGACGAGGCTTGCTGGTTTCAGTCAACTGATCCGAAGCGAACGATCGGAGGAAACTTGCGCGCGACCCGGACGGTCTTGATGTTGGCGTGTAAATCGACGCCGTCGGCTTGCGGTTCCTCGAGTCGATTCCGGAATTTACTCATTGATGTTCCCCGGTCAGCGCGCGCCGCTGATCATACTCAACAGATCACGTATCGAATCGGATTCCTCGACGCGATAGACGGCGTCGTGGAAGGCTTCGCATTCGTCCCGGCTCAGGATCCCTTCAGCCAGAACTTCGAACTTCTGCATCAGTTCGTCCGTCGACAGTTGATCGCGCGGGTCGCCTTTCGGGTAAGCGCGATCCGTCGACAGCCTTTCGCCGTTCGTCAGCGTGATCTCGACGCGGCACGGCTGTTCCGCCGGGAAGCGGTCTTCGTACGAGGGCTCGAGAACCGCGCGGACCTTCGGAACGCACGCCAGGATTGACTCGTCCTTCAGGCTTTCGGGTGAGAACTCGCGCGGCGTGAGCGTATGGCGGACCACCGCGGCGGCGATGCAGTACGGCAAACTGTGATCGGCCGTCTCACGCGAGTCGATGATGTACTTTTTGTCGTCGGCGAGAATTTCGGCGGCACGTTTGAGCGTCGCGATCTCGATCCGGTCGATGCTTTCAGGCGCAACGTCGTGGGCGATCACCAGATCGAGAACGGCCGAAATCGGAGCGTGCGTCAGGGCCTCCGAAGGGAACGGCTTGATCGAGCAATCCACGATCTTGAAGGTCGAGCCGAGTCCGTCGGTCAGAACTTCGGGCTTCCAATCGTCGCCGATGGCGTCAAAAAGGCCTTCGCGGCCTTCGAAAACGGGAATCGGACCCTTGTAACCGCCCGCTGCAATCAACGCCGCGAAAACGCCGGCCTCGGTCGCCATCGGATCGACCGTGTTCTTCATCATCGTCAGCGTTCCGGCAGTGACCGATCCGAGCGTGACGCTGTGCGAACCCGAGATCCCGACCGCGTTCGCGATGCGGTCGGCGTCCAGCCCGAGCATCTTTCCGGCGACGACCGGCGCGACGAAGGCCGTCAGCGTCGCGTGATGCAGCCCCAACTCGCGGATTCCGGGAACGGCGGCTTCCATCAGGCGCATTTCCAATTCGTAAGCAATGACCGTTGCTGTGATGAGGTCTTTGCCCGAACGTCCCATCCGCTCGCCGACGGAAAAGGCCGCCGGCAAAAGGTCCGACGGGTGCGACGGATCCTGTTTCCAGTAAACGTCGTTGTAATCGAGGGCACGGATCGCGACGCCGTTGATCAGGCTCGCGCTGCGGACGTCCGTTCTGAGCGCCGAGCCGATGACCGAGCACTCGGGCCTTCCGCCGATTGCGGCGAAAGTCGATTCGAGGATTCTGAAGTCATCGGTCTTCGAACCGCCGAGGGCGCAGCCGAAGCTGTCGAAGAGGAACATTTTGGCAGCCGCGACGGCGTCCTCGGGCAACTGCTCGAATGTCAGGTTGACGGCGTACTCGGCCCATTGTTGAGAGATAGTCTTCATGTGCGATCGCGTGCGGAGGTTTTGATCTTTGCTTCCGGATCAAAACGGACGGTTCTTGCTGACGAGGTCGAAATCAATGAAGTCGGCGTGGTGGAAGATCACCGATTCGTTCGATCTCACCATCATTTCGCCTTCCTTTGAATGGGTTGCGATAACGTGCTGAACCTCCGGCGGGATGCCGCGGGCGTGGCTCATCGCGACGCCGGTGAACGGGTGCCGAAGATGCTGACCGCGGCCGGCCTTCGTGATCTTGCCGTCCTTTTCCTCGTACTCGATCAGCTTTCCGACGTCGGCAAGGATCGCCCCGGCGATGAGTGTGTCGTAATTCAGGTCGGTCCGGTCGCCGTAGGCGTCCTTCAGCACGTCGGCGACGGCAATGCACATCTTGCAGACTGTCCGCACATGTTCGATGAACGTGATCTCGCAGTTCGCCACATGGACCGAGAACGGCATCCGAAGAATCTGCCCGATCGTCCAACCGCCGTCGCGGATCGCGTCTTCCCAAACCTGCGCCGTGTTTCGCCGCAGGTTCTCGTCCGCGATCAGATTGATCTCGGGGAGCAGCTCAATTATTTGGTCCTTCATCGTCTTTATGTGTTCGGGTGTCATTATTGTTCATCGATCGTCCGGCCCCGGGCACCGTCGTATTCGTACTCATCGACCGAAACGGTCCGCATCGGCGGGTTTCGTTCCTGTTCTTCGACCGCGTGGGCGACGAGTCCGGGCGTGCGCGCGATCATGAATATACCGTTCGCGGTCTTCGGCGAAAAGCCGAGTTCGAGCAGCAGGGCGGCGATCGCGCCGTCGGCATTGATCGGGATCGGACGCGCGGCGTTTTCGCTCAGCGCTGACTCGATGGCCTTTGCCTGAGCCACGAATTTTCCTTCGATCTCAAGTTCGTCGGCCAGTTCGAACAGCCGCACGGTTCGCGGGTCAGCCGCATGAAAGCGGTGACCGAAACCGGAAACACGGCGCCCTTCGCGTCGATATCGTTCGACGAGGTCTTTCGCGGCCTCGTCGGCCCGCAAGCCAGAAGCGCACGCTTCGCCGATCGCGTGCATTGCGTCTTCAACGGCGCCACCGTGAAACTTGTTGATCGCCAGGAGTCCGGCCGCAACCGCCGAGTTCAGTCCGGCTCCGGTATTTGCAACAGTTACCGCGGCAATGGTAGATGGCGGACTAACGCCATGATCGATCACCGAGACGAGGATGGCGTTGAAGATCGCGGCCTCAGCGGGCGCCGGCAGTTCGCCGCGCAAAAGCAAAAACACCGCCTCGCCGAACGAAACGCGTCCGATCAACTCGTCGATCGCGTAGCCGCGTACGCTGACATATCCCGCCTCCACCCATGAGATCGCCGATTTTCTGCTCATTACAACCGGGCCGAACTAATTCGTTACAAATGATTGACAAAAATTTGTTCTTAAACTATAACAATTGAACTGTCGTGCACAAACATTAAAATGCCAAATAACCTATTGATAGTCAAAAGTCGATAACTCGAAATTTGTCCGACTTTTAGCACAAATTAGGTCAAATCCGGAGGAGCCAATCATGTTCGTAGGAATCAAGACGAGAATATTAATCAGTACCGCGATGCTCGTGATGCTCGCGGCGACGGCGTTTGCCCAAGTAGGCGGGAAGATCTCAGGTACTGTTCGTGACCAGAACGATGCCGTGGTTCCCGGCGCCGCGGTAACGCTTTTCGACGTGGCGACCGGGCGAAGGACGAACGTGACCACGGATTCCGGCGGGCGCTTTGAGTTCAGCGGACTTCGGCCGGGAGATTACCGCGTTATTGCTTCGGGGAAAGGATTCGGCGAGGTCGCCCAGGACGTGGTGATCACCGCCGCCGGAGCGTCTGTCACAAGTGACTTCACGCTCGCCCCCGGTGCGATCCGCGACGTGGTCACGGTGACCGCCGGCAAAGGAACGGAACGCCTGGCGGTCGAAACGCCGCAAACCGTAACGGTGGCGACGTCTGACCAGATCGAACAGCGTTTGCCGCGCTCGACCTTTGAGACCATCGAACGTGCGCCCAACCTGACGTCGATCGAAACGAATCCGGCGCGTGAACGTCCCCGGCTCCGAGGACTTTCTTCGACGCGGCTTCTGGTCGTCATCGACGGCGAAAAGTTGAACAACGCGCGCTCCGATCCGGGTGCGAGCGGCGCGCCGATGGGGATCATCGATCCGTCGCAGCTTGAATCGGTCGAGGTCGTTGCGGGTTCGGGCTCGAGCCTTTACGGTTCGGACTCGATCGCCGGCACGATCAATCTCGTGACGAAAGCTCCGGTGCGTCCCGACCAGGGAACGATTATCGGCATGCGGCTCGACGGAAACTATCTGACCAACGGCGCGATCCGGCGCGGCAACCTCACGCTCAACATCGCCAACAAATTTGCGGCGTTCCGCGCAAGCGGCAATCTGTACCGGCTCGAGAACTACAAAATGGGCGGCGGCGAGGTCACGCTTGCTCAGAACGTCACGTATGGCAACTTTTTCCGCCAGTTCCCGACAAACGCCGCCGGCACGACGTTCCAGTCGGCCGCGAGCTATCCGATCTTCGCGCTGCCGAAGAATGCCGAGATCCTCAACGGCCAGGGGAGCGGCGGCGGGAAGCAGTTCGACGTCTGGTTCTTCCCGTCCGAGAAGCACAATTTCCGCGGTCGCTATTTGAATCGCGGCGAAGGAAACAACGGAAACGCTTTTTCCGGACCGCCGTACGAGGTTCAGGAACGTTATTCCCAGTACCGCTCGTTCGATAAGTTTGGGGTTCGATACGAAGGTTACCAGCTTGCAAAGTTCATCCCCCGCGTCTCGGTCAACTTCTTTCATCAAAAGATCTCATTCCCGCAGAATCAATATACTTTCACGAATATTTCGGGGGCCGCGGGCAGCTACCTGAATTCGACGACGTTCACCGGAAACCCGTCCATCTTTGGATCGGGAGCGCTTCCGACAGGCACGCTGTCGGGTGCATCGTTCACGGATAACCGGAACACGATCACGACCCAGGGGTTAGACGTTCAAGCGGCGCTCCTTCCGTTTCGCGGAATGCTCGTGACCGTCGGAGCCGGTCGCACGAAGGACGATTCGCGCGACTACTTCTACACTTCACCGTTCGCCGGTTTCGGGACGCAGCGGGTACTCACCGGCACGGCAACGATCGGTGCAAGCTCGCCGCTCTCGGACTACACCGACAACAATTTCTATGTCCAGGGCGAGTTCGACCGCATCCGTTGGGTGCGGCTAACGGCGGGCATAAGATTCGACAACTGGGTCACGAACGCCCAGCCGGGGGGCGGATTCCCGCTCAGCACGGAATTCGCGGCGCTCAATGCCGCGGTGCCCGGTCTGACCGCCAATCCGGGCGCGCTCGGATCGCTCGTCGCATCGCTGCCGCAGTTGACGCAACTTGCCGGCGGTACCGGATCGGTCGGGTCGAACCGCACGTCCCGCACGTATAATTTCGGGATCGTGGGACGGCTTCCGTGGGGAATCAACCCGTATTTCCGCTGGGCCAGCAGCTACCGCGAACCCGGTATCACCGAGCGCTATCTGATCCGCAACTTCTCTCCGGGATCGTTTTTCGCGTCACTCGTCGTCGGCAATCCGAATCTAAGTCCGGAGACCGGAAAGAACTACGACGTCGGCGTCAAGGTCCAACAGAAATATTTCAATTTCTCGCTCGGATACTTCCGCAACGAGCTGACGAACTTTCTCAACTACGCACCGGCGCAGAACTACTGTGTGACGCCGGTTCCCGGACTTCCGGGCAGCCCCGCGGCGACGGCCTTTGGCTGCGTTGCCGGACAGGCGGTTGTGGGCATCAACGCACGGATCAACTTCGGTTCGGGTCTGATCAGGGGTTGGGAGTCGACGGGCGAAGGGAGTATTCCGCTCGGAAAGCTCGGAAGCTTGAACCCGTTTTACACATTGGGTGCGCTTTACGGACGAAACGACAATCCGACCACGACCCAGATCGCGCAGATCAACGCCGTCTACAACCGATCGGATACGCTGATCCCGCTTTCCGGTTCGGCCACCGATTTTCCGTTCCCGGGAATCACGCCGTTCCGGTTCATCGGAGGGGTCCAGTATCTGGATCGAACGGGTCGGTTCTACGCGGAGTACTCGTGGCGTCACCAGAACCGTGTGAAGCGCGCCGATCCGGGGCAATTCGTCGGCACGACGCTCATCAACTACGGATCGTTTGCAAGCATGAACAGCTTCGATAAGCAGGCGATCAAGGCCGGATACTCATGGCGCAACGACAAATACAAGTGGTCGGTCAACGCCGGTATCGACAACCTGACGGACGAGCTGTTCTGGGAGCATTTCAATACGGCTCCGGCTCCCGGACGGAGTTTTGTTTTTGGTTTCACGATTGAAGTCTTCAATTTTCTGAAGAAATAAGAGCAATCTGGAATCGATCGATCGGACGGGAGGGGTGGCCGCAAGGGGACTCTTCCCGTTTCTGTTTTTCACCGGTTTTGCGGCCGGCCTTGCCCGCGTAATTTCGTTTCGCCGTCCGGCGATCTCTTTGCGGGAAACACATTCGCGAATGATGAATCATGACCAAGAAAATTCTGCTTTCAACGTTGTTTGTAGTAAATATGGCCTTCAGCGCTTCGGCAAAAACGAAGCTCGAAGATGATATGAGGCTTTTCCTGACGTGGTTCGACGGCCGTTTCGACAATTTCGCGCAGACCGTCGAGGAGAAGGATTCGAAAGCCGAATTTCCGCACGAACGGATCCATTCGATCTTCAAGCGCGTCGATCTTCCGCAGATCGGCGAGTACGTTTTTTATGTGCAGCAATTCATGGATGGCGACGAGACGAAGATCTATCGTCAACGGCTTTATGTGTTCACGATCAGCAAGGCCGAGAAGGCGATCGAGCTGAAGATCAACACCTTTGCCGACGAAAAGGCCGTAATGAACGCACATCTCGATCCGGCAAAGCTGCGGGGCCTGACCGCCGATAAACTCGACGCCCCGAAGGGCTGCGAGGTTTACTGGCGATTGAATGCAACGCGCGACAAGTTTGAAGGATCGATGAAGCCCGGCGCCTGCCGCGTCGTCAGCAAGCGGAGCGGGAAGACGCTGATCATCTCGGACGATCTTTTCCTGACGAAGGACGAGATCTGGATCAACGACCAGGCGCGCGACGAGCAGGGAAATTATGTTTTCGGCAACAGATCGAACACTCATCACAAACTGCGGCGGGCGAGGATGTTCGAGGGCTGGACCGCGGTTCTCAAGGACGGTTCGACCGAAATGCGCGGCGAGGACCTTCCGGCCGACTCGTGGGACGGCAAACGCAATCTGACGATCCACGATCAGGGCGGTCGTGTCGCGATCAATGAGCGTTTCTCGGCCGAGTTGTCGCAGCTTGCCTATCGCAACGGAACTCGGGTTCTCAAGCTCGGCGTCGTCGAGAACGCGACAGGAAAGACGGTCGCCTACACCTGGGCAAACGAGGATGCGACGCGAATCGGCATCAACCTCCGGTGGATTCAGGCCGGATTCACAGTAAAGCAATGAAGAAAGCAATATGGGCAATCGCCGTCGCGGCGACGCTGCTATGCGGGTCGGCGACCGGTCAGGACCGTTCGGCCCGGATCGAAAAGGAAATAACGGCAGTGCTTGATCGATTGGCCGCGGCGGCATTATCGAACAACGTCAGCGCCGGCGGCGAGATCTACGACGATCGTTTGCAGCTGACGTCGCAAAGCGGGAAGGTCTATTCGAAGACCGAGGCGCTGGCGGACCTTAAGAACCCGTTCGAGATCTACCGCAATGACGACCTGAAGTTCATCCACTTATCGAAGAGCATCGTCGTCGTCAATTATCAAAACACTCGCAAGCGGAAAACGCTCGACGAGGCCAGGTTTCGCGTGACCGCGGTCTTCCGGCGGACGGACGGAAAGTGGCGCATCGTGTCGCTGCAGTCGTCGCGGATCGCCAATCAGGGAATGTAACGGACTTCACGACTTTTGCAATGATGAATAGACTTGTTTTTCCGTTGATAATACTGATCTTTTCCTGTTCCTTAGCTGGGGCGCAGGAATTTACGCCGAAGGATTTCGACGATTTCACGACGATGCGGATCGGCCGCGGCGAGCCGATCTATTGGTATTGCGTCGGCGAGATCTACGAGTATCCGTCGGGTAAGCTGATCGCCAAGGTCGAGGGGATCGACACGGCCCGCGTCGTCAAAGCTGAGTCCGGTCCGACGAAGAAACTCCAGCTTTCCCGAAAGATCTTCTTTTACCGCGACCCGGCGGGTGGTCAGATCCTGCGTCAATGGAACGGGAAGAAGGTCGAGCCGATCGCCTATCCGTACCAGAAGATAACCTACGAGCTGAAAGACGGGCGGATCCGGGCGACTGTCGTACAGGGCAAACAACCGCGCGTGCAAACGATCGAATCGGCCGGGACCTTCCACATCCGGCGGTTCGGCTCGACGACGATCTTCTCAACGCCGCTTTTCCTCGATCTTCCCAGCTACAAGGCCTACGAAAACTACGATTTCTTTTTCAATCCGAAGGCAACGGGAAGTGCTGGAAAATATCAGCTGACGTGGAACCGCCGCGGTAGTCTGCCACCGTTCTTCGGCGGCGGCGACAGCGTGTTCCAGCTCGTTTCATACCGCGTTGACCGGTATCGGGACCTGCCGGAGTCGATGCGCGAGGCGCTTGAATCCGACGGCCGCCTGTGGATGAGTCCGCCGAAGGATCTTGCGGAGATAGAGGAGCTGCAGAAGCCCTGATCGTGAGGTGCCGAATGAAATTGACGCGAAGGCAATTTATTGCGGGAGCCGGCGCGCTGGTCGCGTCCGCGGCTCAGGTTGCGCGGGCCGGTGACCAACGTCGTGTACTCGTTCTCGGAGCAGGTCTCGCGGGATTGTCGGCGGCTGTCGAACTCGCCCGACGCGGCTTCAGCGTGACCGTCATCGAGGGACGCGACCGGGTCGGGGGCCGCGTCGTGACCCTGCGCGATCCATTCCTTGGTGGCCAGTATGTCGAACTCGGCGGCGAGCTCATCGGCGATGGGTACAAGCGGATGATCGGCTACCTCAAGGCACTCAACGTTCCCTTTGAAGAGGTTCCGTCGGCGTTCGAGACGGGCGGTTCGGTTTCGACGCTTAAGACGGGAACCGGGACGACCGCGATCATGAAGGGCAGACTTTTTCCGGTCGGCACCGTCTTCGATCCGCATCCGTACGGCTTGAAGGGACCGGAAGCCGCGGGTTTGCCGCCGACGCTGCTTGCGACGCACGTGCGGGCACTCGCACAGGAAGTTGCCAAAGCGCCGGAATCGATGCGGGATCTCGACCGGATGTCGCTCGCGGGAGTTCTGCGGAAGCGCGGAGTAACGGACGAAGCGATCCGCCTGATGAACGTTTCACTCAATTACAACTCGATCGAAACCGTTTCGGCCGCCGGCGTTTTATTCGACGCGCGGCGGCGTATCGGCGCCGGCACGAAGGCGGTCCGGATCGTCGGCGGCAACGATGGTCTGGTGAAGGCGCTCCACAGCGCGGCCGTCGCGGCCGGCGCAAAGTTCATCCTCGGATCGCGCATCCGACGGATCGAGCGGAATGGGGCGACGGTGTCCGTGACGTTCGCCGGGCCGCGCGGAAAACCACGGACGCTCACGGCTGAAAAGGCGGTGTGTACGATCCCTTTCTCTGTTCTGCGCGATATTGAGTTCACGCCGGCGCTGCCCGCTGGAAAGTCGGCGGCGATCCGGGAACTTCCGTACACGCACATCACGAAGGTCTTTATGCAGTCGAAGCGGTCCGAGTGGGATCGCCGCTCGATCTCGACGAGTATATGGACCGATACGCCGCTCGAACGAATCTTCGAAATGGCCGGTGTCCGTGGCGGGGACCGCGGGATCTTTACGGCCTGGATGGACGGCGATGGCGCGGCGATGGCCGAACGGCTTTCGGATAAGGCCCGGATCGCGTGGGCGAAGACCGAATTCGTCCGCGCGCTGCCGTTCATGAAAGGCATGATCGAGAGATCGGCAACAAAGTCCTGGACCAACGATGAGTTCGTCCGCGGTTCGTACGCACACTTTGCCGTCGGGCACGTGACCGGCCTCAAACCGCACGTCAAAACGGCCGTCGGCAACATTCATTTTGCGGGCGAACATACAGCCGAGATATCTCCCGGAATGGAAGGCGCGCTCGAATCGGCCGAACGAGTCGTCAAAGAGATCGCGGGGTAGTTTGGGATTTCGGATTGCGGATTGGGGATTTCGGATTAGGATTTCGGATCAGGGATTTCGGATTTTGGATCCTGCGCCGCCCTGGAATGATGGAATCTGGAATTTGGAATTGGAACTACCCTGCGGATCGCGTTGAAATTTTCGGGTAATGGTTATAGACTTATGACAAATTTTCGCGATCCAGAGGACAAATTATGGATAAGATAACGCTCGATATTCTTGAGAATGCGCTTCGAAACGCGCGCGAGGAGATGGACTCGGTGCTTTTCCGATCGGCGATGTCGCCCGTCATCCGCGAGCAGCACGACGGTTTTCCGATGATCTGCCATCCCGACGGACGGATGGTCGTCGGCCAGTTCGGGTCGTACATCAACGGTTTTCTCGCCAACTGGAAGCGCGGCGTTAACGAAGGCGACGTGTTCCTCGTCAGCGATCCGTACAGTTGCGGCGGCGCGATCTCGCACATCAATGACTGGATGGTGCTGATGCCGATCTTCTACGACGGCGAACTCGTCGGCTGGGGATCGCAGTTCGGGCACACGGTCGACATGGGCGGCCCGGTCTCGGGAAGCCTTCCGACCGACGCCGACACGATCTTCGGCGAAGGGACGCGAATTCCGCCGGTGAAGCTGTTCGACGGCGGCAAACTCAACGACGATTTGCTCGACATGATCCTCGCCAACTCGCGCGTCCCGACGATGAACTATTTCGACCTGATGGCGATCGTCGCCGCCTGCCGGACGGCCGACAAGCGCGTGCGTGAAATGTGCGAGCGTTTCGGCAAGGACGAATACATCAAGGGGCTCGAGATGCTGCTCGACCGCACGCATGAGGCGATGAAACAGTTGATCGTCATGTGCCTGCCCGAAACGCCGCTCGAATTTGAGGATTACATCGACGATGACGGGCGCGGCAACGGCCCGTACAAGATGAAGCTGACGATCTACCGCAAGGGTCACGAAGCGTATTTCGACTGGACGGGAACGGATCCGCAGGCGCCCGGGCCGATCAACTTTTATCTCAACGAAGAGATGTTCAAGATGTTCATCGGCGTCTATCTGATCATGGTCTTCGATCCGCAGATCCTTTTCAATGACGGATTCTACCCGCTGCTGCACGTCACGATTCCCGAAAAGTCGTTGCTCAATCCGGAGTTTCCGGCGGCGCTCGGTTGCCGGACGCATGCGCTGACGCGGCTTTTCGACGTTCTCGGCGGGGCGCTCGGCAAAGGCGCGCCGGAACTTTCGACGGCGGCCGGTTACGGCACGTCGCCGTACATGCTCTACAACGGGCACGACGAGAACGGCGAATTCTTCCATTTGATGGAGATCACCTACGGCGGAATTCCGGGCCGACCGATGGGCGACGGCATGGACGCGCATTCATGGTGGCCGTTGTTCGAGAATATTCCGACCGAATATCTCGAGAGCTATTACCCGATCACAGTTCTCGAGTACGGCAGTCTGATGGACACCGGCGGCGCCGGATTCCATCGCGGCGGCAACGCCGTTCACAAGGTTTATCGGTATGAGGCCGACGGCGAGATCGCGATCCACGACGATCGCGAGCGCTCAAAACCGTGGGGCATCATGGGCGGATTGCCCGGCGCGATGTCGACCAAGGAACTGATCCGGACCGACGGGACGCGCGAGAATCTGGCGTCGAAGATCTCCCGGATCCCGGTCAAGAAGGGCGACATCCTCGTGTATCGGACGGCGGGCGGCGGAGGTTGGAAGGACCCGTTCGACCGGCCGGCAGAGCTCGTCCGGAAAGACGTCCGCAACGGGTTGGTTTCGGCGGCAAAAGCAAGGAGCGATTACGGCGTCGTGCTTAATCCGGACCTTTCCATCGACCAGGGAGCGACCGAATCGCTCCGAGCCGACCTGCGCGCCAAACGCGGAGAGTTTCCGCTGTTCTCGATCGGCGATGTTCCGGAACCGATCGGCGTCGTCAAGGACTGGAACGGCGATGGCTGGTCGCAGGCGCAATCGGCATAGCTTCACGATTCCGAGCGATGAGCGACAAGGAAATGTACATTCAGCGCGGGTTTTCGAGCCGGGTCGGATTCGGTTCGAGACCCGCGTTGCTCGTGATCGATTTCATCAAAGGATTCACCGACGCGTCGTGTCCGCTCGGATCGAACCTCGATGCCGAGGTCGAAGCGACCGCCCGGTTGCTCGATGCATTCCGGACGGGTTCTTTGCCGGTCCATTTCACCACTACCGCCTATGACGACGCGATGGTCTCGGCCGGAGTCTTCGTCAGGAAGGTTCCGAGCCTCGCGCAACTCAAGCCGGGCTCGCCGTGGATCGAGATCGACGAGCGTCTTGCGCCGCGACCGGGCGAAGTCGTCTGGACAAAACAGTACGCGTCGGCCTTTTTCGGTACGTCACTGGCGGCTGCGATGACGGCCCAGCGAGTCGACACGGTTGTCGTTGCCGGATGCACGACATCGGGCTGTGTCCGCGCATCCGCCGTTGATTCGTGCCAGCACGGATTCCGGACGATCGTTGCCCGCGATTGCGTCGGCGACCGCTCGGCCGCCGCGCACGAGTCGAACCTCAACGATCTCGACGCAAAATACGCGGACGTCGTTCCGCTCGAAGAAATAATTAAGGCGATTGCGGGGTGATCGGGCAAAATGTTTCTTTTTTGGTTGCTTTGGATAACGATCGTTGTCGGCGGGTTTTATCTCGGCGGCGGCTACGCGCTGTCGTTTTATCGCGGTGAGAACGGCGCGGCGGCGGCGTTGAATGCCGTCGTTTACATCGGATTTGCGGTTTACGGTCTTCCAAGACTCGTCCGTCTGTTTCGCAGGAGCTGAATGGAGATCTACGGCGTCGACGTTCTCAGCATGACTTTTCGCGGCGTACACGCGTTGATGGCCGCCGCATGGCTGCTGTTCGATTTCATCGTTTTCTGGCTGCATTTCAAGATCAAGGATTCCGGTGCGCCGCTCGATGAGAGGCTCGAACGCGCCCGGGTGATGCACGGCATCGATACCGTCGTCGCCTATATTTTCCTGTTGATGCTTCCCAGCGGAATCGTCCTTTGTTGGGTCACGGGCACGCCCATCTTCACGACGGGCTGGCTTTCGTGGAAGCATCTTCTGTACGGACTGATCGTCGTCGATGCGCTTTATCTGCTGCCGATCTCGGGCACCGCATTGAAGAACCTGAAAGCGATGAAGGCCGGGGCGACGAACGTCGAAGAGCTGAACACGGAGATCAGGGCGAAAATGAACCAGGCGATGCCGGCGGTGTGGCTCGTATGGGCACTGGTTTTTGCCGCCAGCCTGATCTCGGTCCTCAACCTCAAGGTTCCGAAAGGCCAGGAGTTCATTTTCAGAAAGACCGAAACCGTCTCATCGACAAATCACTGAGTTTCGATGAATTCGAGGTATTCGCCGCCGGGCGCGCGGATGATCATTGCCCGCGATCCTTCGTGAAACGGGCGTGTAAACCTTTTCGGTTCGACGATGACGTCGGCTCCGGCGGCGACGCATATCTTCCTGGTCGCGCCGATTTCATTGGTCAGCCAGGTCAGGAATGCATAACCGCAGTGTTCGAAATCGGCGAGTTCCGACCGGTTCTCCGGCGCGGTGCCGCTGACGTTCAGCTCGAGCAGTTCGAGCTTTGCCATCCATTCGCCGCCGGCGGTAAGCGTCGCGAATTCCATCGCGAGATCGCCCTCGATGCCGAGCGCGGTGTCGAACGGCGGCCCGGTATGGCTGAAGGCGATCGCGACCTCGAGTCCGAGCGCGTCGCGGTAGAATCCCAGCGAGGATTGCACCGACGGGACGATCAGGCCGTAGGTTGCGACCGGTTCCCCGAAGAGCGGCGCGCTGACATCGGTATCGCCGACCTGGATAAGCGTGATCCGCGTCCCGTCGCCGATGTCCATCAGCACTTCGCGCATCGGCTTTCCGACGTCGTATCCGACCGGATCCGATATCGCGGTTGCGCCCAAGGCGGCGAGCCGGACCATCGCACCGTCGAGATCACCGGTGCGGAAATTCAGTGAAAACAAGCCGCGGTCGTAGGCACGTTTCGGGTCGCGCATGGGTGACGCCGCGCGGGGCGATTCGACGAGATCGACGGCGCCGAATTCGGTTCCGGCGCGCGCCAGACGCCTGACACGGAATCCGGCGTCGCGGATACCCCAAAGTTCACCGACATCTTCAGTTTTCGCAACCGTTTCGCCGACGATCTCGAAGCCGATCCCGTTGGTGAAGATGTCGGTCGCCAGTTCGAGATCATGAGCTATCTGGACGACGGTTCTGATGGGTCTTACGATGCACTTCGCTGTCATTTTCAAGCCTCCGTCAAGTTTGTTATAATTCTAATACAAATTTGGCGGATTTCTGAGCGGGCCGTGGCCGTTGTTCGAAATTGTTCGGAGCGGAGCGCGGGCGAATCATCATGACAAAACCACTCGAAGGACTGAAAGTATTGGAAATGGGGCAATTGCTCGCGGGCCCGTTCTGCGCCTCGATGCTCGCCGGATTCGGCGCGGACGTGATCAAGATCGAGAAGCCGAAGACCGGAGATCCGCTCCGCGTCTGGCGGAAACTTTACAAAGGCACAGCGCTTTGGTGGTATTCGATGGGCCGCAACAAAAAGTCGGTAACGCTCGACATGACGAATCCGAAGGGACAGGAAATCGCCCGGCGGCTGGCGGAAAAAGTCGATATCCTGCTCGAGAACTTCAAGCCCGGAACGATGGAAAAATGGGGAATGGGGTTCGAGGCACTTCGAAAAACGAATCCGGGCCTGATCATGGTCCGCGTTTCGGGCTACGGTCAGACCGGGCCGCACGCCTCACGGCCCGGCTATGCAAACGTTGCCGAGGGCGTCGGCGGTTTGCGTTACATGTCAGGCGATCCGGACCGGCCTCCGGTTCGCACCGGGCTGTCGATCGGTGACACACTGTCGGGCCTTCACGCCGCGTTCGGCGCGCTGACCGCCGTTTACCACCGCGACGTCAACGGCGGCGAGGGGCAGGTGGTCGACGTCGCGATCTACGAATCGATCTTTAATATGCTCGAATCTACGCTCGCCGAATACGACAAGCTCGGCGTCGTGCGCGAGCGTACCGGAGCGAAGCTCGACGGGATCGTTCCGACCTCGACCTATCCGACAAAGGACGGCAAGTTCATCATCATCGGCGGCAACGGGGACTCGATCTTCCGGCGCCTGATGACGCGGATCGGCCGTGCCGATTTTGCCGCGCATCCGGAAATGCAGGACAACAAGGGCCGTGTTGTCCACGAAGCCGGGATCGACAAGGCGATAACGGATTGGACGCTGACGCAGACCTACGACGAGGCGTACGCGGCGATGGTCGAGACCGAGGTTCCGTGCGGTCCGGTTTATTCGATCGCCGATATCGTGAAAGACCCGCAGTACATCGCTCGCGGACTGTTCGAGGAAGTCGAGATCGCTCCGGGTGACACGCTGAAGATCCCGGCGGTCCTGCCGAAGCTGACAGCGACGCCGGGCGGAACCGATTGGATCGGACCTGAACTTGGCGCGCACAACGAAGAGATTTACCGCGGTTTCCTCGGGATGACGCAGGCCGAGTTCGAGGATCTCGTCGGTGAGGGTATCATTTGAGCAACGGGTTGATAGGGTGGCGATGAGAATACCGAGGCAAGTCGAGATCGTCGAGGTGAGTCCGCGCGACGGGCTGCAGATGCTGCCCGAGTTCGTTCCGACTCACGACAAGATCAAGCTCATCGAACTGATCAAGTCGGCCGGTTTCCGGCGGATCGAGGCCGTCTCCTTCGTTTCGCCGAAACATGTGCCGCAAATGGCCGACGCTGATGAGGTGATGCGCGCGATCGGCGACGATCCCGCCATCGACGAAGTCGCGCTGGCGCTCAATGAACGCGGCTACCGGCGTGCGATCGAGTCGGGCGTCGACTGGATCTGTTACGTCACGGCGGCGACCGAGACGATGAGTCTGAAGAACGCGAACACGACGATCGCCGACGGGCTCGAGATGACAAAACGTTGTATTGCCGACGCGCACGAAGCCGGGATCAAAGTTCGGGCTTCGGTCGCGGTCTGCTGGGTTTGCCCGTATGAAGGAGACGTGCCGAAAGATCGCGTTCTGGACATCGCACGCGAACTCGCCGACGCCGGGGCAGACGAGATAGCGTTCAACGACACGGTCGGACGCGCCGTCCCGAACGACGTTTTCGAGCTTTGTCGCCGCGCGACGGAAATGTTTCCCGGCCAACAGTTTGCGGGACATTTTCACGATACGAACTTCACCGCGCTGGCAAACATCTATGCCGCTCTCGAGTCCGGTTGGGCGGTCTTCGATGCATCCGCCGGAGGTCTTGGGGGCTGTCCGTTTTCGCCCGGGGCGAGCGGCAACATTGCGACCGAGAAGGTCGTCTGGATGCTCGGCCGAATGGGCGTCGAAACCGGGATCGATCCGGAAAAGCTGAACGCCGCGGCGGAGTTTGCGAAGCAGGTCGAGAGGAGAGCAATAGACATTCGTCGGTAGACCGGAGGCCGTTGGCTTAGAAAAGGAGCGATGCGCGTGATCAATCATTTCATCGACGGGAAGGGCGTCGAATCCATTTCCGGCCGAACGTTTTTGTCGGAGAATCCGGCGACCGGCGAGACGATCGCCGAGGTCGCGCGCGGCGATGCAGAGGATGTCGATCGGGCGGTTCGGTCCGCCGACGCGGCATTCCTGGATTGGTCGCGAGTCGCTCCCGCCGAACGCGGAAAACTGATTTACAAACTCGCCGATCTGTTGATGGAGCGGCGCGAGGAGTTTGCCCGGGCGGAATCCGAGGATTCCGGCAAGACCTACCGGTCGAACCTCAATATCGACGTGCCGTTCTGCGCGGATTTCTTCAGATACTATGCCGGCGCCGCCGACAAATTGCGGACGCCGGTTCCGAACAACGAACCCGGGATCCATCGCTACGCCGTCCGTGAGCCGTACGGCGTGATCGGTGCCATCGCGCCGTGGAATTTCCCGTTGGTGATGGCGACTCTCAAGCTGTCGGCGGCGCTCGCCTGCGGCAATACGGTAGTGATGAAGATGGCCGAGCAGACGCCGGCGACGGTCACGATGCTCGCCGAGCTCGCGATCGAGGCGGGCATACCGGCCGGCGTTTTCAATGTCGTCCACGGTTTCGGAAACGAGGCCGGCCAAGCCCTCGTGCAGCATCCGAAGGTGAAAAAGATCGCTTTCACGGGCTCGTCGGCGATCGGAAAACTGCTCGGCGAGCAGTGCGGTCGGATGACCAAACCGGCTCTGCTTGAGATGGGCGGGAAGTCCGCGAACATTATTTTTGCCGACGCCGATGTCGAAATGGCGGTTAACGGCGCGCTGCAGGCGAGCCTTGGGAACAATGGCCAATTCTGTCTGGCCGCG
This sequence comes from Acidobacteriota bacterium, assembly GCA_029557535.1. Classification (GTDB taxonomy): domain Bacteria; phylum Acidobacteriota; class Blastocatellia; order Pyrinomonadales; family Pyrinomonadaceae; genus JAFDVJ01. The sequence continues at coordinate 33,741 of JAKQII010000340.1, read as the reverse complement.
TCGAGGATACTTGTCGAGGAATCGATCGTGCCGAGGTTCACCGAAGCGCTGGTCGAACGGGCCCGGTCCATCAGACTCGGCGATCCGTTCGATGCGTCCACGAATTGCGGACCGATCATCTCGCAAAAGCAGTTCGAGCGTGTTACCGGTTATGTCGAGGTCGGGAAATCCGAAAACGCGCGTCTTCTGACCGGCGGGAAACGGCCGGATCATCTCAAGAAAGGCTATTTTTTGGAGCCGACCGTTTTCGGCGAGATGACGCCGGATATGCGGATCTGGCGGGAAGAGATTTTCGGTCCGGTCGTCGGGATCACTCCTTTCCGTTCCGAAGACGAGGCCATCGCGTTGGCGAACGATTGCGATTACGGACTCGGAGCCTATTTCTGGGCGAAGGACGTCGATCGGGTCCACCGCGTTTCGGCGGCGCTCGACGCCGGACTGGTCTTTGTCAACATGCCGGCATATATGACGCCGATAATGCCGGCGGGCATCCGCAACATGAGCGGCACGGGCCAGAATTTCGGGCTGGAGGCGCTCGAGAATTACACAAAACTTAAGGGCGTTTACATCAATTACAGCGGACGGATCTTCCCGTGGCTTAAATGAACGGAGACGGTAGACCGTAGACGGAGACGGGAGACGGCAGAAAGCAGAACGACAATTGGCGATTCAAATACCGCCTGCTGACTACTGTCAACCGCCCACCGTCTACCTCAAGAAGAAGAGTATGAATGAATCCAAAAATGTGCCATATCCGGTTTTTCTGCGGCATCACGGCACCTGGGAAGGAACGTATACCCTGATCGACGCGAAATCGGGGGTGATCCTCGATCATCACCGGAGCCGTCTGACGTGCGTCACGAACGGCATCGATTCGTATCACCAGCAAAATCTTTATGCGTGGGACGACGGGCGCGAAGAGGTCAAGGAATTTCCGGGCGAGTTCGAGGGCGGCTGGCTTAGATTCAACAATCCGCGGCTGCGCGGACAGTCGTGCGAGGTCGATCCGAACACGATCTTCCTGACCTGGGTGTACAAAGATCAGCCGAACGACTTCTATTCGGAGATCATCACACTCGTTTCCGATACGCATCGCAGCCGGACCTGGCAGCATTTCGAGAACGGCGAGTTCACCAAACTCACGATCATCGACGAACGCAAGGTCGGATGACGGTATTCGGATCCGGAATTTCGGATCGCGGATTTAAGGGCCAAAGTGTTCGCGTATTCCCGTGAATCACTTGGTCCGTCACCATCTCTGTTGCATATGAAGTACATCGGATCGACCATCATTATCGTCGCGTTCTTTTCGATCGCGGCCGCGGCACAACAGCTTTCGGCGCTTGAGATCGCCAAAAAGACGATCGCCGCGTCCGGCGGGGACTCATGGCGTGATCCGAGAACGCTCGAACTTTCGGGAACGGCGACGCTTTACTGGGGCGACAAATCCTATCGGATGACGACTTACCATATGTGGCGTGTTTTTCCGGGTTCGAACGACAACGCCCGCAACGCCAACGGAAAGGTCCGGTTCGATGCGTTGGAGGGCGATAAAACGTTCTTCCGGATCGCCTTCGACGGCAAATCGACGTCGCAGTTCTTGAGTGACGAAGCCAAGGCGCACGAAGAGCTGCTCCGTTGGGGCAATAATTTCGGATTTTCGATCTTCCGATACGTTGAAAATGAGGGATTTTCGGTGATCCGGCTCCCGGACGACAAGATCGATGATCACCCGTGTTATCTGATCAAGATCGTCGATCCGAAAAAAGGCGAGACCATTTTCGGGATCGACAAGAAGACCTTTCACATCAGGTACGCGGCCTTCCGCACGCCGATCGGCTTCCACCAGCGGATCTATGATGACTTTAAGTGGAGCAAGAATCCGCGGTTCATCCAGCCGCGCAGTCTGAGGATATTTAATGACGGCGTCAAGATCGCCGACGTCTTCTGGTCCGAATTCAAGATCGATCAGCCGATCGCCGACAGCGTTTTCGTTTTCTGACACGATGATTTTGAACACGTCCGGTCTTTTTTTGTAGACTTGAGACTTGATCATCGAACGGATAAGACAAGCGATCAGAAGATACGGCGCCGTCGCCAGCATGACCGGCTACACGGCGGTGATGCCTGTCGTCGGTTCGACTTTTTTGATGGGAACGGTCTATACCGCCGGACCGTGGCTTCAGTCGAACTGGGAGATCGGCGTTGTTCTGCTCGTCGCGGTCATGACCGTTCTTGCCGGGATAGCGCTGATCGCTACCAATATCCTCGGCATTGTCAGCGGTTTCGCCTTCGATTTTCCGCTTGGACTTGCCGCCTACCTAGCCGGGATCCTCGGCGCGTCGTCGGTGATGTTCGTCGTCGCGAGGCGCTTTGCTTCCCATCGCCTTCAACCATTGCTCGACGCCAAACCAAAACTGAAAGCTGTTCACGGGGCGCTGCTTGGCGAGAGTGTTCTTCGAACGTTCCTCGTACTGATCCTGGTACGGCTATCGCCCGCTATCCCGTTCGCCGCGACGAATTTCGTCGTCGCCTCGTCGGGGGTCTCATTTCCCGTTTTTGTCCTCGGAACGTTCGTCGGGATGTTGCCGCGTTCCGCGGCGGTGGTGTTCGTCGGATCGAGCCTTTCCGAACTCGATTTTGATCGGCCGCACGAGATGTGGCTGGTCGTGGTCGGGATCGCCGCGTCGATCCTCGGGGTCATCACGCTCGGCGTCGTCAGTCGGCGCGCGCTGCTCCGTTTGTCGGCCGAAGCCGAACATTGAGCCTGTCTTTCAGATCTTGTTTTCTTCCGCCAGTCTTGCGATCACGTCGCGCTGCGTTTCGATGAAGTGCGCGCGTTCTGCCCTTTTCCCGTCCAGCGAATTCGGCGGATAGAACGAGTTCGAAAGATACGATCCGGCGTAGAGTTCGAAGCGCTGGCGCGAGAGGGTGTTCGCCATCCCGGGCCGGCGGCGATTGCGGCGCAACGCCGCGAGATCGATCTCGGCGAAAGCGTTGATCGATTCTCCCTGACCGGTTTGTGCGAGCAGGATCCCGCGATGATCGATGATGCACGATCCGCCGTCCGTCGAGTTTTCGGGTATCGCGATTCCCGCCAGACCTCCCGAGTTCGCGCTCACGACAAAGGCCATGTTCTCAAACGCCCGCGCATACTTCGCGACCAGTTTCGGCGTCCGTTCCATACCGTACACCTCGCTCGAGGAGTGGCAAAAGATCTCAGCACCGCGCATCGCGAGACACCGTGCCACTTCCGGATAAAGTATCTCCTCCGAGGCGATGCAGGCAAGATTCCCGATCTCGGTGCGCGCGACCGGGAAGACGCCTTCGAGACCGTAAACGTCGAGATATTTTTGCCAGACGTCGTGCGGCGTCGGGGCGAACATTGAATTCAGCCGCCGGTAACGCAGAATAATGTCGCCCGCAGGCGAGATGACGAAACTGGTTTGGAAATAGAGATCGGGAAAGTGCGGATCAATCTCGTACGCATTGCCTGAAAGATGGATCCGGCGGTCCTGCGCGAGTTTGCCGAGCCGCTCGTAGATCTCGCCGTCGATCTCCAAACAGGCCTTCTCGCGCCATTCGTCGATGGATTCGCCCATCGGGAAGCCGGTCAGAAAATACTCGGGGAGAACGACGAGTTTCGTGTCCGAACCGATGAACGCGATCGCCCCGAAGATCTGTTCGTCGATGCGAGCGATCGTCGTTCGCATCGTGATCAAGGCGTCCTCTTTCGATCGGACGCGGTTGACCGCGTCGCATCTCGTCTGCAGCGCGATTGCCCGGTATGAATCCATAGGTTTGGAGTTTCGTTCGGAGGTCCGACTTCAGACGGCTATCGAGTTCGGGATCCCGACCTCAGGCAGCCCCCGAATTAATCGAAGACAGTCCGCAGCCTTCGCCAAAATCAAAACCGCAAGCCGCGCTCAAGCGTCTTCCGACTTCTGTTTACTGTCTGCCGTCTACTGATCAGCATAGATCAGAATGTTCAGATATTCATCGACCTTGCCGTGATGATCAGGAAGGATGACCGTCGTTGAGTCCTTTTGCGTGATGATCGCCGGCCCCGCGATCCGGTTGCCCGGCTTCAGTTTCTCGCGGTCGTAGATCGGCGTCTCGATCTGTTTGCCCTCGAACCAGGCGACGTGATCCTCGTACTTGGCCGCCGAAGCGTCCTCGCCGGCTTCCTCATATTTCGGCAATTCGACCTTTCGGACCTGGCCGATCCCGACGCAGCGGAGATTGACGATCTCGATCGGCGAATCGATGTTGAATCCGTAATTCTTCTCGTGCGTTTCCTTGAAATCCGAGATGAACTTCTGCTTGCCGTCCTCGGTCGCGAACTGGTCCGGCGTGACCGTGATCGGGAATTCGAAACCCTGCCGGTAATAGCGAACGTCGACCTGATAATCGAGTCGCTGACGATCCGCGGGAATCCCTTCGCCGTTGAGCCAGTCGGACGCTTCACCGGCGAGGACGTTGAAAATCCGGCCGAATTCGGCATTGTCGATCTTCTCGAGTTCCCGGATCATCGTCTGCGAAAACTCGTTGCGGATGTCGGAATGCAGGAATCCCAAGGCCGACAACACGCCCGGCGTCGGCGGCGAGATGCACGGGTACGATCCGCAGAGTTTTGAAAGATAATTTCCGTGGAGCGGGCCGGCGCCGCCGAATGCGACGAGCGCGAAATCGCGCGGATCGAGGCCCCGCTGGACCGAGACGAGCCGCAGCGCTCCGAACATGTTCTCGTTGACGATGTCGATGATGCCCTGCGCCGCGTCCTCGATCGATAGGCCAAGCGTGTCGGCGATCTTCTTGACGGCGGCCCGAGCGGCCTCGACGTCGAGCGTCATCTCCCCGCCCAGAAGCCTCGGAGGAAGATGCCCGAGGACCACGTTCGCATCGGTCACGGTCGGTTCTTCGCCGCCCTTCTTGTAGGCCGCCGGACCCGGATCGGCCCCGGCAGACTGCGGCCCGACGCGCAGCGCGCCGGTCATCGGGACGTGAGCGATCGAGCCGCCGCCCGCGCCGACCGTCCGGACGTCAACCGACGACGCCTTGACCGGATAATAGCCGACCCGCGTTTCGCGGACGAGGTTCGGTTGGCCGCCGATCGTCACGCAGACGTCGGTCGAGGTGCCGCCCATGTCAAAACCAAGGACCTTGTCGAAGCCCGCAAGTTCGCCGACGTACGCCGCCGCGACCGCGCCGCCCGAAGGACCCGACAACAGCGTGTTGACCGGCGACCGCTTGGCGGCCTCGATCGACATCACGCCGCCGTCAGAACGGACGATGTTGACGGTCGTATCGATCTGCGCATCCGCGAGTTTGTCCTGGATGCCCTTCAAATAGTTTGCCATTTTCGGGCGTACGTACGAGTTCATCACGGTCGTCAGGCATCGCTCGTATTCGCGAAACTCCGGCAAAATGTCGGTCGAGATGGTCACCGGCATATCAGGGTACAACTCGGCCGCGATGTCGCGGATCCGGCGTTCGTGCGAATTATTGGCGAACGAATTAATGAGAGAAACCGTGAGCGCCTCGATCCCCGCGTCGTGAAGTTCACGGATAAACGCCCGGATCTCCGCTTCGTCAACCGGAGCCGTCTCGGATCCCTTCGCGCTCATGCGGCATGAAACTCCGCGGGTCAGGTAAAGCGGCGCCAGCGGATCGGGCTTCTGCATGATGATCCAGCCCGCGAGCGGGCCCGGCGTCTGCGAGCGTGCGACGTGCAGGATCTGCTCGAAACCCTTGGTCGTGATCAAGCCGACGAGCGCGCCTTTTTCCTCGAGGACCGCGTTGGTCGCCACGGTGGTGCCGTGAAGGATCAGATCGATCTCGCTTGCCGAAAGGCCGTTGCGTTCGACGATCTTGTGGATTCCGTCGAGAATCCCGATCGATTGATCGGCCGGAGTCGACGCAGTTTTTTCGAGCTTGAGCTCCCCGGTCCGGTTGTTGAAAAGCAGAAGGTCGGTGAACGTTCCGCCGACGTCGATTCCAAGTCGATAGCTCATATTCGTGTTTCCCCGCGGATGCTTCGCGTCTGAAAAGTGACGCAATTAGTTATGGTTTTATAACAATTAGAATTGTACAGATAATAATGCCAAGAGGTGTACAAAGTCAATGATTCAACCGGAACTTTGTCCTAGACGTATATCAAACTTTCGTGGTAGCATTTTACCGAATTGTACTATCGGAGAAAAATGCTTCGACACTTGGCCGTCTCGGTCTCGATCGCGTTCGCCGTTCTGATTGCGGCGGCACCGGCTTTCGCGCAACAACTCCGCGGGGATCGCGAGTTGAAGTTGCTGGCGAAGTGGATGACGGGGGACTGGGACACCTTTGCGCAGGTCGATGAGGACGAGGAATCCGATGCGCCGTACCGGCATACACGAGCGCTGCTCAGGGTCGTTGCCGTCACAGTGACGGGCCTCGGCGACGGTATCGCGCTCTATGTCGAAAACCAGCAGGCGGATTCGCGAAGCAAGCCGTACCGGCAGCGGGTCTATTTCCTGACGAGGATCGACGGCGCGATAACGATGCAGATCTTTCGGATCGGAAACGCCGAAGAGTTCGTGAACGCATACAAAAAGCCGAAAGTGCTTCGGACGCTCGATTCGACGAGGCTGACGCGTGAAGCAGGCTGCGACCTGAAATATGTACGCGACGGCGGAGTATTCAGGGGTAAGGTCGAGAATGCGAAGACCTGCCCGTCGAAACTGCGCGGTGCGACCTACACCTATTCAGAAAGTGAGATCGGTCCGGATCGATGGGTGAATCTCGACCAAGGCTTTGACGACGCCGGCAATCACAAATGGGGGCCGCCGCCGGGAACCGTCGGTCATGTTTTCCGGCGCCGCAGGTAAGATGATCTTCGGAGGGCTCAATTCGGCGGGTGATCTGCTCAAGCGCAACGCGCGGGATTACCCCGACGGCATCGGACTGATCTTTGAAAACGAGCGATTGACCTGGAAGCAACTGGACGACCGGGCGAATGCGGCCGCCGCCGGGCTTTTGAGGCTCGGACTCGAGCCGGGAGACCGTGTCGCGATCTACGCCAGGAATTCGAACCAGTGGGTCGAAGCGCTCTTTGGCCTCGCCCAACACGGACTGGTGGCGGTCACTGTGAACTATCGCCTGACGCCGGAGGAAGTGGCATTCATCGTTGAGGATTCCGGAGCGAAGGCGATCATCTGCGATGCGTCGACCGAAGCAAACGGACGTATCGTTCGCGATCGGGCAGAGTCCCTCGAACACCTTGTCACGACAGAGATTCTTGAAACGCTGGGTGCGGAGAATAGCGCAAAACCGGCACGCCTCGTCGTTTGCAACGCCGGCGATCCGGCGATGATTCTCTACACTTCGGGAACCACGGGTTTTCCGAAAGGCGCCGTCTATTCACACTGGTCGCTGCTCGTGGGAATGCTCGTCCACGTCCATGCGATCGCGTCGCGGCAATCGCATCGGGTAATGTTGCCGTCGCCACTCTATTCCGCCGCCGGGATCGCCGGGATCTACTGCGCGGTCTACGTCGGATCGCAGATCTCGCTGATCAACTACGACGTTGAGACGGCCTGTGCGACGATCGAGCGCGACCGGATCACATTCACGAACCTTGTGCCGACAACGATCCAGATGCTGCTTGCGTCCGAGGTCTCGCGCCGTTACGATCTGAGCTCGCTCGAGGTGCTGCTCTACGGCGGATCGCCGATTCCCGAACCGGTCCTGCGTGAAGCGATGGAGCGTTTTCCGAAATGCGGATTCCGGCAGACATTCGCGACGACCGAAACCGGTTGCGCCGGAACCGTCCTCGATCCCGCAGATCATCGCCTCGCGCTTGACGACGAGGCCGTCATGCATCGTCTCCGTTCGTGTGGAAGGGCGCAAACGAACGTCGACGTCATGATCGTCGATGGGGACTGGAACGGATTGCCGACCGATGAGGTTGGCGAGATCGCGGTCCGTACCGAGGCGAATATGGTCGGCTACTGGAACAATCCGGAGGCGACCGCCAAGGTGATGCGCGACGGGTGGCTACGCACCGGTGACATGGCCCGGCGCGATAACGACGGCTACTTCTATCTTGTTGACCGCAAGAACGATATGATCGTCTCGGGAGCGCTGAACGTGTATCCCTCGGAAGTCGAACGGGTACTGCAAGCCCATCCGGATATTTTCGAAGTCGCGATCATCGGCGTCCCGAGCGAGAAATGGGGCGAGGAGGTCAAGGCGATTGTCGTCCCGCGCGAAGGAACCGATCTGACGGCCCCCGAAGTGATCGGTTTTTGCGAAGGAAAGATAGCGGGTTTCAAGAAACCCAAGTCCGTCGAGTTCATCGATCGGCTGCCCCGGAACTTGACGGGCAAGATCCTGAAAAAGGAACTGCGGGATCGATTTTCGGACCGGAAAACTGAATGACTAGAGTACTCGATATCGTCGTCAATCTCTGGACCCGTGAGATCACGGAATTCTATCCGCGCGAACTGGATCAGTTCTGGGATCTCATCGGCATTCTCGAAATGACGAAGAACGGCGTGACGCTCGACGAAGAACTCGGCCTGATGGACGAAGGCGGCATCGACAAGGGTCTTCTCGTCGCGACGACCGGCGCACCCGTCGGCTCCGACATCTTTTTCGAAAAGCCGTTTGAGATGATCGCCGAGGTCTGCGCCGCCCATCCCGACAGGTTCAAAGGGATCATCGGCATCAACCCGTCGCGGATTATGACCTGGATCGGCAAGTTGGAGCGGGCGGTCAAGGATCACGGATTCGTCGGCGCGCACCTGTATCCGCACTGGTTCGGAGCGCCGCCGGATGACCGGATGTACTATCCGTTTTACGCGAAATGCGCGGAGCTCGGCGTTCCGATCCAGATCCAGGTCGGGCATTCGGCGCAATGGTTTCTGCGGACGGTCGCGCAGCCGATCACGCTCGATCGCATCGCTATCGACTTTCCGGAACTCAAGATCATCGGCATTCACATCGGACATCCGTGGACCGAAGAGATGATCTCGATGGCGTGGAAGCATCCGAACGTTTACATCGGCACGGACGCGCATTTGCCGAAGTATTGGGACAAATCGCTTGTCAAATTCATCAATTCGCGCGGCCAGGACAAGGTGATGTTCGGAACGGACTGGCCGGTGATCGGATTCAGGCGGGCGATCGATGAGATCGACAAGCTCGAGTTGAGGGAAGGACCGAAACGCAAACTGCTTGTCGAAAACGCCGTCAGGGTCTACGGCCTTGAGGCATGGGCTTAGGATTTGGGATGTGGAAATGCGGATTTTTGATTTTAGGACTTTGGATTAAGATCCGAAATCCGAAATCCGAAATCCGAATTGAAAGTTATGAGCAAGAAAATTCTTAAACAAAAGCCGGCCCGGACTGAAGAGGTCGAAAAGTGGGTCGCGGACGAAGTTTCGGAACAGCGCGAGCGCTACGAGTCGATCGCACACGAAATGAACGTCGAGATCGAACCGCAGCGTGAACAATGGTACCGCGAATTCGAGCAGCGGATTCAAACAACGGGTTTCAATTGGCATGCGGACAACAAAAAGATCATCAAGCCGGAAGAGATCTATCCGAAACCGGATCGTGAGAACAAGGTCGTTTATTAACACGGAGGGAATATGGCTCGCAAACATATCGAACCGTTCGTCGATCGGGACGTCGAGTTCAAGCGACTCGGAATGAAAGGAATTCCGTCAGGATACAATTACAAGATGCTCTCGATCGACGAGGATTCGGGAGCGTGCACGATGACCGTCCAGTGGGATTCCGGATATCGCCAGCCGCCGTCCGTCTCGTATTCCGATCTTGAGATCTTCATCATGGACGGCGAGATGAAAGTCGGCGATACGATCTGGCGCAAGGGCGGATACTTCTTCGTGCCGCGAGGCGTGTCGCTTCCGGCGTTTTCAACCGACAAAGGCTGTTTTGCCCTCGTCATGTACAACGACACCGAGCCGCACATCGTTGAATCTGACGCGGATATGGACGGCGCGGACCGCGGCGGGCTGGTCCAGCTCGCGACCTATGACGAGATGCCGTGGCAGGTGCCGACGCTCTTTCCGCAGACCGCGACGGGCTGCCTGCTGAAACTCCTGCGTTTTGACGAGAAGACGCACGCGATGACCTTCCTGTACACAATGACCCCGGGATTCCAGCAGGACAACATTTCGTATCATGACTGTGCGGAAGAGGCATATCACGTTTGGGGCACTTCGTGGATGATGCAGTTCGGCGATCTGCCGACGGGCGGTTATTTCTGGCGTCCGGCCTACGTCAATCACGGCGCGTTCTACAGCGAGCACGGCATTCTAGGATTTGGACGGACCGACGGCGAGCTACATAATCACTTCCATTGGAATCCGTATTCGAATCCGGAAGAGAACGCCGATCGCGCGGCGGCGCGCTTGATCAGACAGAAGCCGGAGCTGAACAAGTGGATGTTCACGCACGATCACAACCATATAGATTTTGAGCATCCTGACGAACAGTATTCGGCCGATTCCGAGAGCGATCGCATTCATAGTCACATTCACGAGCATATGCACAAGCACGGGATCGAGCATTCGCATGACTAAGCGGGGCACAGTGGAGATCGGACAAAGGACCGCAGCGCGCGGTGCCTGGTGCAGAACCGACCCCGGACAAGGTCGAACGGAACATGGAACGCGGTGCTGAGGGGGAAATACGAAACTGGCGTCTGCCGTCCGGCACCGACTAGCAACTGCTGACTACCGCTTATGGCCAAACAGAAAATTTCATTCGTGAGTTCACGCATCCCGCTGTACTACCAACTCGAGAACGTTCTTCGAGAAAAGATCAGCTCGGGGGCGTTCGAGCCGGGAGACCGGATGCCGACCGAGATCGAATTGATCGAGCAATACGGCGTCTCACGAATTACAGTCAGGCAAGCACTTCAAGCGCTCGCGGACGACGGTTTGATCGAGAGAAAGCAGGGGCGCGGGACGCTGGTCGCGGCGCGGCGATCCCGCAAAAAGCGATTTTCCGGCACGATCCACCTCACCGGTTCGCTCGATGAACTGATCGCGATGGGTATGGACACGCCGGTCAAAGTTCTCGAAATGAACCGTGTCGACGCCGATGCGCACGAGGCGGAGTTGCTCGAGATCAAGCCCGGAACACCGATCTTCAGGCTCAAACGGTTGCGTCTCAACGAGGGCAAACCGTTTGGACTGATAATCAACTATTTGCCGGACGAGATCGGGTCGAGCCTGACGATGGCAGAGCTTTCGAGCGGAGCGCTGCTCCACACTATGGAAACGAAGCTCGGCTTGAAGCTCGACAACGCGATCCAACAGATCCACGCCGAACTGGCCGACCCGTACGTTGCGAAACTGCTGGACGTCCGGGTCGGAACTGCGTTGCTGTCGATCGAACGGACCGTCTACACCGATGAGAATAAGCCGGTCGAGTACGTCCACACGCTTTATCGCAGCGATATTTACGGTTATTCAGTGAAACTGGTCCGGGACAATAGCAAATAGCGAGGGACCAAAATCAGATCTTCAAAAGTCATGAAATTCGATTCGATCATCAAGAACGGAACGGTGGTCTTTCCGTTTCACGGGGAAGTTAAATGCGAGATCGGCATTCGCGACGGGCGGATAGCGGCGATCGCGGACGAGTTCAATGCATCGCAAGCGGACGAGATCGTCGATGCCGCCGGCAAGTACGTTTTCCCGGCGGCCGTCGACAGCCATTATCACATCGGCATCTATCGTCCGCATTCGATCGACGCCGAGAGCGAGTCTAGAACGGCGCTCGTCGGAGGGTGCGGAACCGTCATCAGCTATTTCCGCACGGGGCATCACTACCTGAACAAAACCGGGCTCTATCGCGACATCTTCCCGGAAGTCCTCGAACTGTCGAAGGGCCATTTCTATACGGATTACTGCTATCACATCGCGCCGATGGCGACGTCGCAGCTCGACGAGGTGGATTGGTTGGTTGAAAACGCCGGCGTCGGTAGTTTCAAGTTTTACATGTTTTACAAAGCGTTGACGCTTTCGGCCGATTCGACCAAGGGCAGCGACTATACGATGGCCGAAAATTACGATCTCGGGCATTTGTACGAACTGATGACGCGCGTTTCCGCCTCGGCGGCGAAGCATTCCGACAAAGCACGCATTTCGCTCAGCCTGCATTGCGAGAACCCGGAATTGATCCGCGTCTTCATCGAACGCGTGAAACAGCAGGGAATGACCGGTCTCAAGGCTTATTCCGAAGGCCGTCCGCCGCTGACCGAGAAGCTTTCTGTCCACGAGGCCGCGATCCTCGCCGACGCGACCGGTTGTCCGATCAATCTTCTCCATCTGTCGAGCCGCGACGCGCTGCAGGCGGGAATTGACGTCCGGCGCGCATATCCGGACCACGACATCAAGCTCGAAACGACGCTCCATCATCTTGCGCTCGATCATGAAGAACTCGATCGCAACGGGATCGGTCTCAAGGGCAAGGTCAATCCGCCGATCCGCACGCGCGAGCACGGCGAATTCCTGTGGGAAGGAATCAAGCGCGGGCATGTAGACACCGTCGTTTCCGATCACGCCTGCTGCGGCGAGGAGCACAAACGGCAGGGCGTCTGGGAATCGCTGCCCGGATTCGGCGGAAGTTCGATCCTGTATCCGGTTTTGCTGAGCGAGGGCTCCCACAAGCGCGGCGTTTCGCTGACGCGCGTCGCCGAGCTGGTTTCGGCAAATCCGGCGCGCAACTTCGGTCTTTTTCCACGCAAGGGATGCATCGCGGTCGGCGCCGACGCCGACCTGACGATCGTCGACATGAACCTCGAAAAACCGATCCGCGCCGCAGAACTCTTGTCGGATCAGGACCATACGCCGTTCGAGGGATTCATGACCAAAGGCTGGTCGACACAAACGATCATCCGCGGCCGCGTGATGTTCGACAACGGCAAGGTGACAGACGAGAAACGCGGCGAATTCATCAAGCGGCCGACTGCTTTGCATTCATAGTAATTTGGCGTCATTACGCAGCTTGCGGGCCTATTCGATGAGTTGAGTTTGATAGGACCAGCTCCGGTTTTTGTGCCTTTCACTGATGAAAGCCAAGAAGAAAAAGACAACACGAAAGGAAACTACGGTTAGCGATGACGGAAAGAGATAAAAGCAGGTTCTTTTACGGCTGGATCATCGTCGCGATCTCGACGCTGGCGCTGGTTGTGAGCAACGGTCTTTCGATCGGCGGTATCCCGGTCTTTTACAAGTTCGTCCAGACCGATCTTGTCGCGCTCGGAAGTGTCGAGCAGGCGAAGGTTCAGTCTGTTTACGGGCTCGCCCCGGCGCTGACGTTTCTGCTTGCGGGATTTCTTTCGCCGGTCGCCGGATTCCTGCTCCAGCGGCTGAACGCGAAGACGATGCTGATCATCGGCTGCTTCATCCTCGGTTCGGGGCTGCTCCTTTACTCGCGGGCGACGTCGCCGCTTTACGTGTACGGCGCGCACGCGCTGCTCGGAACGTCGCTCGGATTCGTCGGCGTGCTCGTAAACACGGTGCTGATCTCGACGTGGTTCAATCGCAAGCGCGGTCTCGCGCTCGGGATCGTATTGACCGGAACGAGCTTCGGCGGCGCCATCATCCCGGCGATCTCGACGCCGCTGATCCAAAAATATGGCTGGCGCTCGGCGATGCTGATGGTTTCCTTGATAATCTGGGCGGTACTCTTCCCGGCCGTCATATTCCTTGTCCGCAATCGTCCGTCAGACATTGGAGCGAGCATTGACGGCGTTGATTTAACACCCACGGAAGAGGTTTCCGCGGCGTCACCTGGCCTTCAAGGCATGACATTGGCAGAAGCGATCGCGACGCCGATGTTCTGGGTTTTCGGCGTCTGCGCGGCGCTGATCTTCTATGCGATCTTTGTCGTCAGCCAGCAGCTGAATCTGTATCTGCAAAGTCCGAAGATGGGCTTCACTCCCGAGCAGGCGAGCCGTGTTCAGTCGCTGCTATTCCTTTTGAGCGTTTTCGGCAAATTTCTTTTCGGCTGGCTTGCGGACCGATTCCCGGGCAATCGCGTGATGCTGGTCTCGGCGACGACAATGTTCCTCGCGACGCTTTTCTTCCTTTACTTCAATTCGACGACTGTTTATCTTTTCGCGATATTTTTCGGGATGAATTACGGCGGCACGTTCGTGCTGCTACAGCTGCTGGTCGCGGACTATTTCGGTCTTAAGGAATACGGCAAGATCCTCGGTGCGGTGACGGTGATCGAAACCGTCGGCGGCGCGCTCGGAACCTTCATCACCGGAAAGATCGCGGATGCCAACGGCGGCGATTACACGACGGCGTTCTTCGGCGTCACGATCGTCGTCGGACTTTCGCTTCTGATGGTCGTCATTCTGAACATTTTCGGGCAGCGGTTCAAACGTCCGATGTGGCTGCTGCCGCTGGTTCTTTCGCCGATCATCGGAGCGCTGGTCGGTGTCATCGCCGGGCCGGTTTTCAATGAGATCTTCAAGGTGATCTCCGGCGGCGAGGGCGTGAATCTCGTTCTTCCGGCGATCGGTATCGGATTGATCATCGGACTTGTTGCCGGTGCTTGGTCTGCGAAGTCCGTTCGAAATGGAGAAGCAACCGCATGAAACACTTCTTTTTCACGATCCACAAGACAACTAAGCGCGCGACGGTCACGAACGAGTTCGCGCGCAGCGTGCTGACAAGCCACACGGCGTATTTCAAAGATCTCGGAGCGCAGGGAAAATGCATTGTTGCCGGCCCGTTCGTCGATCATGAAACCGAAATGGGCGGCGGATGCTACATTCTCAGGGCCGGTTCGGAGGACGATGCACGGGCTCTCGCCGACGCCGATCCGCTTGTTTCCGAAGGGTTGTACGATTACAACATCTACGAATGGACGCGGGTTGTTTGATTCAATCCGGAGTTTGATCGTACGGGATAGATGTCTCGACATTCCAGCATTCCCGCCTCGACACACCCCGAATGCCGGGATTTGGAATCGCCGGCTTTAAAGTTCCCGACGGACCTCGGCGTGGTCTATGTGCCTCTGTGGTTCGAAACAAAAGCAGAGTAATTCGGACCCGAAGCGGAGCCGCTACTGCTTCAACCAGTCGCCGATGCCGTACGGGTCGGCCGCCGGTTGCGAAAAATGCTCGTGGACGACGCGCCAGTCGCCCGGCGAGACTTCTTCGAAAACGAACGTCCCGCGAAACCGGATCGTCTTGATATCGCCTTTGATCGAAACCGTGAGTTCGACGATTCCGCCGACGAATCCCATCTTGCCGACGATCTTCGAAGACAGCGCTTCGACCCAAAGGCATTCGATCATCGAGATCTCGGACGCACAGAAATCGCGCCAGCCCTTGGCAACATTGTCGAATCCGACGGTCACCCAGCGCGGACCCTCGACGAACACCTGCAGATCTGCGGTCTCAGCGTAAAACGAAAGGATATCGTCGACGCGCTTGTCGATGATCGCCTGAAAATGCACCTTTGATTTTTCGATAAGGTCCATAACCGGATCCGTCAAATTCTATCAGATTTGGCCGCGAAAGAACTCGGGTTCCGACGATCCTTTGCGTCTGGCCACGGCCGACCGAATTCTAACGACTCGTCGCTCCACATCCTGCCCGGCCGATATTTATTTGTCGCCCGCAATCCTGTAAAATCGAGACATACCGCTATGACACCGAAAACTCAAATTCCGCCGTTTACTCCGCCGCATCGGTTACAGGGAGTGCAGCCGACGCTCATCAGACAGATCTTCGAACGCGCGCTTCCGGGATCGATCAATTTCGGACTCGGCGAGCCCGATCTGCCGACTCCCGGGTTCATGCGCCGCGAAGCTGCGCGCGTCACGCTCGAGGAACAGAACGGCTACACATCACACGCCGGCCTATTGCCGCTCCGCGAGAAAATCGCGGCGACGTATTCGCATCTCGGTCTGACGGCCGATCAGGTTTGCCTGACCGTCGGCTCACAGGAGGCGATGACGTCGGCCTTCCTCGCGCTTGTCGACGAGGGCGACGAGGTCCTGATTCCCGATCCGTCTTTCCCGGCGTATGAAGGCTGCGTCCGGATCGCGGGCGGAAAGCCGGTCTATTTCAGGCTGCCGGCGGAGAGGGAATTCGAATTCGACATCGGCGAGTTCAAGTCGAAGATAACTCCGCGGACGAAAGCCGCGGTTGTCATTTCGCCGTCGAATCCGACCGGCAAGATCTTTTCCGCGGATGACCTGAGGCAGATCGCCGAAGCGCTCGAGGGTACTGGCATCTATTTGATTTCGGACGAGATCTATTCCGACCTTTGGTTTACGGAAAAACCGCGTTCGGCAAGCGAGTTCTACGACCGAACGATCATTGTCACCGGGCTGTCGAAATCGTTGAGTATGACTGGATGGCGTATCGGATGGGTCGCATCGACTCAAACGGCCGCGGTCAAGGCATGTCTCACGCTGCACGGGTTTCTGACGGTCTGCACGCCGACGATCTCGCAGAAGGCGTCCCTCGTGGCGTGGTCGCCGGAGGCCGAAGCGGCGAAGGCCGAGCACCGCGCGATTTACAAGCGTCGCGGCGAATTCCTGATCGACCTCCTGCAATCGGAACTGGGTTTGCGCGGCACCTCGCCCGAGGGCGCGTTCTACACGATGCTCGACATCCGGCCGCTTGGCGGTGACGACATGGCGGTCGCCGAACGATTTCTGCAAAACCGCGTCATCACGGTTCCGGGCGTGGCTTTCGGGTCCGAATCCAAGGGCTTTCTCCGCGTGTCATTTTGCAACGACGAGGAGCGCATGACCGAAGGCGTACGCCGGATGAAAGAAGTCCTTTAGTCGCTCTCATTGCGACTTTATATTCACTGTCGGCGGGAAATAGAATCCTCCGAATGTCACGAAGGCGATAGGATCGAAGTGTCGGCGCGCGCCGCAATCAAGGCAAACGACATATGATTCATGGTCGCTCGAAGTGAACGGGCGGCTCATGTGTCGATGCCGGCAGCTTAACAGTCCGGTTAGAAACCCCATTCGCCTTCCGAATGCGTCGTCCTGTCGTTCCTCGGTGTGTTTCATCGCTGCCTCCTTGCGAGTCGTCGTCTTCCGAATCAATTATGTTTGATTTCCGGACCGCAATCCGCGGTCCAATGATTTCACCCAAAAAACCGTGGATTCGAAGCTTATTGGCGACGGCAAACGTGCAAAACCTCGCGAGGCACGGGAAATATCGCCCGTTGTCGCGGCGCGCGTCGGTCCGCGGGTTCGACGGGAAAAGCCTTCGATTTCGGCACGCTCCTTGCACCGTTGACAAACGGAAGCAAAGAGCGCTCCGGTGTCGCCGTGCGTGATTGCCGGGCGTTCCGAGGTTCAAGGAGGTACCGAGATGAGCGAAAAAATACGGATCTTGATCGCGTACGACGGTTCCGAGTTTGCGGACAGTGCGATCGATGATCTTCCGCGTGCGGGGCTTCCCCGTGAGGCGGACGTCATGATCGCCTACGTGCAGGAAACCTGGCTGCCGCCGCCGTCGATGTATGAGATCGCCGAAAAAGTTCTGGTCAGTTCGGAACCGACCGCCGCAAAAACGGTCCGGGCCGTCGAGGGACCCAAGGCGGATGAGGACGACGTGCTGCTGCTGACGCACGCCGTCAACAAAGTTCGGTCGTACTTTCCGGATTGGCATCTTGAAACGCACTTCATGCAGGGTTCGCCGGCCTCGAAGATCATCCGGCAGTCAACCGACTGGAACGCCGATCTCATCGTTCTCGGCTCGCATGGAACGACCGGAAACCGGCTGTTCGCGCTCGGCTCGGTTTCGCAAAAGATCGCCAACGAAGCCGGCGCGTCCGTCCGGATAGTTCGCGGGAACGCTTGGAAACAGGGTTCTCCGAGCCGGATCGTGGTCGGGCTCGACGGCGGTGAAACGGCGCTCGACGTCGTCCGCGCGGTTGCACGAAGGATGTGGACAATGGGGAGCGAGGTCCGATTGGTAACGGCAAAGGAACTGGCCGGAAGGGCATCCGGTGCAGCGCAAGAGACGGAGACCTGGATCGGCAAGTTCGTGCAGGAAGCGCAGTCGATCCTCGATGCGGCCGGTTTGAGCGTCTCGCATGTCATCAAAGAGGGAAATCCGAAAACGGTCATCGTCGAAGCGGCCGACGAATGGGGAGCCGATTGCATTTTCATCGGCGCCAGCGGCCGCGGGTCGCTGCTCGGAAGTATTCTGCTCGGGAGCGTGGCGACCGCGATCGTCTCACGCGCAAACTGCACGGTCGAGGTCGTGCGGCTTAACCGTCCGAAATCTTGAAAGATGGCAAGCCCGTGCCCGCTCCGGACGGCCGCATATTAAATCGGAGACGGGCAACCGCCAGCGCCGACGAGCCGGTCCGCGCCGAAGTTACGGGCACCGAGCGCCTCGCTGGACTCGCGGGATGTTTGGCGGAAAAGCACGAACTGGCGACGGCGTGCGGACGCGAAGGCACTGACGCGCTCGGAACAAAACTCCGCCCCGCCCCCGTGGGATTCTGAACCGTTTGGGCCGGTACTCATCCTCCGACCTTCTTTGACGCACGACGTTTTTTCCATGTCTCAACTAATTTTCACCTTCCGTGATTTCGGGGGAGATTTCGCGCCAGATGCGGATAATTCACGATTCCGGCGATCTTGCTTCCGAGCGGTTTCTCTTGACCGGAACCGACCGGCGATCTCCGAAAGACTTCCTGGACTCGCCATTCGGGAATGGAAACGCAGTTGCCGGCTCGATTCGTGATGCGCGTACAAGTCGTCACCGAGCAACGCAAGCCGTCACGCGGCGGTGGAACATCGCTTGCATCACTGAATGGCGGGAGGGTCGGGTTATGAAACTACTTCTGGGATATGATGGTTCCCGATTCGCCGACGCCGCAATCAAAGATCTTCAGCTCGCGGGAATGCCGTCACGGTGCGACGCGACGGTTCTGACGGCCGAAGCGTTCAACGAACCCGCGTTCGTCGTCGATCGTGCGAGCGCCGCGGCCGGCAGGACCCCGTTCGGAGAAATCGAGGCGGTGCGTCAGTCCGAGTTCGAATCCGCGACATTGGGGGCACAGAAAATGGCGGAAGCCGGGGCAAAATTGCTCCGTGAGACCTTTCCGTCATGGCTCGTTCGGCCGAAGGGCGTCATTGGCGATCCCGCCGAACAGTTGATCCGTGAGGCCTCTCAATCGGGGCCGGATCTCGTCGTCGTCGGATCGCAAGGAAGATCGGTGATCGGCCGCATATTCTTCGGTAGCGTCTCGAAAAGCGTTCTCGATCACGCCGGAACGTCGGTTCGCATCTGCCGCGAGCGGCCGGTGGATCGAAAGGACGAGCCGGCGCGGATCCTTGTTGCCGTTGACGGTTCACCGGATGCGAATGTGATGCTCGGCGTGATCATGAGCCGGGACTGGGAAGAAGGGACGGAAATACGCCTGATCGCCGTCGACGATCCGTTGAAGCGTTCCGAGTACGGCTACCTTATCTGGAACGTCGACGAGGACAAACCGGAAGACAACCCCCGTGCCCGCGAGTGGATCCATCGGGTTCTGACAGTTCCGATCCAAAGTCTGCAGATGCTCGGACTGAACACGTTCGGGGTGATCCGTTGGGGCGACGCCGGGAACAAGATCCTGCAGGAAGCGGAAGAATGGAAAGCGGACTCGATCTTCATGGGCGCTCGAGGACTTGGACGATTTCGCCGCTTTCTGCTCGGCAGCGTGTCGTCGTTCGTCGCGGCACGCGCGGCCTGTTCGGTGGAAGTGATCCGCGCGAAAGTCGACGGATCCAAAGCGGAGAAATCGCCATGAACCCCGGCTCTTCACTCAAACTCGGCCGCATATTCGGCATCGAGATCGGAATCCATTACAGCTGGTTCCTGATCGCCATTCTTATCATTCTTTCGCTTTCCGGCTATTTCTCTGAAGAACACGGCACTTGGGCCTCGTCCGTGATCTGGTCGATGTCGATCCTCACCGCGATACTGTTTTTCGCGGCGATCATCGTGCATGAACTTTCGCATGCTTTCGTCGCTCGCCTGAAAGGGCTGCCGGTCAGTTCGGTAACGCTGTTCGCGCTCGGCGGCGTGGCGCGTATCGAAAAGGAATCCGAGAATCCGCAAACCGAGTTTTGGCTCGGGATCGTCGGACCGATCACGAGCGCGGTAATCGGCGGAGTTTGCCTCGGAGCCGCGCGTCTGATCGGCTGGACGCCGGGGAGCGATCCCGACAGCCCGGCGCTGGCGATCCTCGTCTGGCTCGGCTTCGTCAATGTCGCGCTGGCGGCTTTCAACATGCTGCCGGGCTTCCCTATGGACGGCGGCCGGGTACTCCGCGCGATCGTATGGCGGATTACCGGCGATCGTGACCGCGCGACGGCCGCCGCGTCCAAAACCGGGCATCTTCTGGCCGTGATGTTTATCGTTCTCGGCCTGTTCATGTTCTTCGGAGGTGCCGGCTTCGGCGGTCTTTGGATCGCCTTTATCGGATGGTTCCTGCTCAATGCGGCGAAGGCGTCGTACCTGGAAGTCGAACTGCGCCGCGCATTGGGCGATCTGCGGGTCGAGAATCTGATCGAGAACAACTTTCCGGTCATCGAATCCAACACGAGCATCGATCAGATCGTCGACGATTTTCTGCTCAAGTCGGGCGAAAGGTGGTTCATGATCGTCGAACAGGGAGTGCCGGTCGGTCTCGTGACCCCGCGCGAGATCGCCGCGGTCGAACGGCGGCTCTGGAAATTCAAGACAGCCGGCGACGTGATGCGTCCGATCGCCGACCTGCACACGGTGGATCCAATGACGCCGGCCATCGACGCCCTTGAGATAATCGGTCGCGAGAACGTCAACCAGCTGCCCGTGATCGACGACGGGAGACTCCGAGGGGTAGTTTCCCGCGAACGGATAATCAACTTCCTCGTAACCCGTCGCGAACTCAATCTCTGATCACCGTCGGCCCGCCAAATCGCTTCCTTTCCTTTTTGAATCGCGTCCCGTAAACTTTACTTTTCTTATGGCAAAGAAATTTAGAGTGGGAATACTGGGTGCGACCGGAACCGTCGGACAGCGTTTTTGCCAGTTGCTCGAGAACCACCCGCAGTTTGAGATCACGGCATTGGCCGCGTCAGATCGCTCCGCGGGCAAGACGTTCGTCGAGGCATGTGCATGGAAACTTCCCGGCGGAATGCCCGAGAACGTCAAGGACATCGTCGTCCAGCCGATTGAGCCTCCGCTTGACTGCGACCTGGTCTTCTCGAGCCTGCCGTCGTCGGTCGCGCGCGAAACGGAAGAGGCATTTGCCCGCGCCGGATATCCGGTGATCAGCAACTCTTCGTCGTTCCGGATGGATGCCGACATTCCCTTGTTGATCGCAGAGATCAATCCTGACCACATCGCGCTGATCGAAACCCAGCGGGTGAAACGTGGCTTTACGAAAGGCTTCATCGTGACGAACCCCAACTGCGCGGTCGTCAGTTTCGCGCCGCCACTGGCTGCGCTTCACCGCAAGTTCGGGGTCGAATCGGTCGTCGTCACGACGTTGCAGGCGATCTCGGGCGCGGGTTACCCCGGCGTTCCGTCGCTCGACATCACCGACAATGTTGTGCCTTACATCGCCGGTGAAGAGCCGAAGGTCGAGACCGAGGCGCAGAAGATCCTTGGAAAACTGACTGACGGCGCGATCGAGAAGGCCGATTTCAGTGTCTCGGCGCAGTGTTTTCGCGTCCACGTAATAGACGGCCACACGGCTTCTGTCCGCGTCGATCTGCGCGAGACCGCAACGCTTGAAGACGTCATTGACGCGATGAAATCGTTTCCTTCGCTCGATCTGCACTCGTCGCCGAAGCAGTTTATCCAGGTTCTCGAAGAGCCGTCGCGTCCGCAGCCGCGGCTTGATCGCGACGCGGGAAATGGCATGTCGATCACCGTTGGACGCTTGTTCCCGGACAATATCTTTGATTACCGTTTTGTCTCGCTGTCGCACAACACGGTTCGCGGCGCTGCCGGTTCGGCGGTCCTCAACGCGGAACTGCTGGCGAGCAAGAACATGATCTGAATCAAGATTCAAAATTCAAGATTCAAGATTCAAAGCGGTCGACTTCTTGAGTTTTGAGTATTGAATTTTGAATCAATCATGAATTATTGAACTGAAATGATCGAACGATACACCTTGCCTGAGATGGGCGAACTCTGGTCGCTCAGGAACAAGTTCCAAAAATGGCTCGATGTCGAGATCGCGGTCTGCGAGGTTCATGCCGAAGACGGCGTGATCCCGCACGACGCCCTCGACGATATCAGATCCAAAGCCGCATTCACCGTCGAACGCGTCAACGAGATCGAGAAGACGACTGATCACGATGTCATCGCATTCACGACGAATCTTGCCGAGAATATCGGACCGTCGGCGCGGTTCGTGCATTTCGGGCTGACCTCCTCGGACGTCGTCGATACCGCCAACGCGCTCCTTCTGCGCGATTCCTGCGACCTCCTGCGCACGAAAA
The DNA here is from genome assembly GCA_029557535.1 of Acidobacteriota bacterium. Lineage (GTDB taxonomy): Bacteria > Acidobacteriota > Blastocatellia > Pyrinomonadales > Pyrinomonadaceae > JAFDVJ01. Next base: position 11,238 of record JAKQII010000340.1, on the reverse strand, counting down.
TCGATGCGCTGCTCGAAGTCCTGAAGCGCCGCGCCTTTGAGTTCAAGGACACGCCCCAGATCGGAAGGACGCACGGCATCCATGCCGAACCGACGTCGTTCGGGCTCTGCTGGGCGCTTTGGTATTCGGAGTTTGAGCGCAATCGCGAACGTCTCGTGCGGGCACGCGACGCCGTCGCCGTCGGCAAGATCTCGGGCGCGGTCGGCGCCTTCGCGCATCTCGCGCCGTCAGTCGAAGAACGCGTCTGCAAGCGCCTCGGGATCCGCGCCGCGGACGTCTCGACGCAGGTCATTCAGCGCGACCGCTACGCCGAATACCTGTGCACGCTCGGCATCATCGCCTCGTCGCTCGAGAAGATCGCACTTCAGGTCCGCCATTGGCAGCGGACGGAGGTCCGCGAGGCTCAAGAGAAGTTCAAAACGGGTCAAAAAGGGTCGAGCGCGATGCCACACAAACGCAATCCGATCCTTTCCGAGCGCATTTGCGGAATGGCGCGAACGATCCGCGCGAATGCCGTCGTCGGGATGGAGAACGTCGCGCTCTGGCACGAACGCGACATCTCACATTCGTCTGCCGAGCGCATCGTCCTGCCCGATTCGAGCGCCGCGCTCGATTACATTCTCGCGAAGACAACGTCGCTTCTCGACACGCTTGTCGTTTATCCGGAGAACATGCTCCGCAATCTTAAACTGACACGCGGCCTGGTTTTCAGCGGGCAATTGCTGCTTGCGCTGACTCAGAAAGGGGTTTCGCGCGAGGACGCCTACGCGTGGACACAGCGCAATGCGATGAAGGTCTGGGACGAAGGTGGAGAGTACCGGGAGCTGATAATGAGAGACGCGGACATATCATCAAGGCTTTCGCCCGACGAAATTGCCCGCGTCTTCGATCTGAATCACTATCTGCGGAACGTCGAAACGGTTTTTACACGCGTATTCGGCAAACATGCCGAGGCAGATCGCACCTGACTTCGACCGTCCGCCCGCGATCATGTCAGTTCGAGAAGTCGTCTGCGAACTTGCCGATGATCGGGAGCTTGTAAACTTCACCCTGGAAGCCCTTGACCGCTGCGATGATCGTCATCACCAGCATTCCGAGACCGATAACCACAACGATCAGCCAAACCAAAAGCATGAAGATCGGAAAGCCGATCGCCGAATCGATCACGGCGCCAATAAAGAACCCAACGGCGTAGACGATTCCGAGAATAATGCCGAGCGGAATCAAAAGCAGCGACTGAAAAGCGTGAAATCGAGCTAACTTATTGGTCTTATCTGTCACGATCGTAATGATGCTCAAGACCAGGCCGAGGTAGCACACAAAGTTGGCCACATAGCAGAGTCCCGCAACAATGTTTGCATCAAGACCCAAGGCAGATTTGCCAGCATTATTTTGCATATTAAGTGATTTATCTCCTTTTTTTCTGAATCAACGATTTAATCGTAGAATGGAAGCCGAACTCGTATCGAGAATTTAGCACAAAGACGTTGCCATTAACAAGAATTTGCGCAAGAATTTAGCTTCCGCCGGGAAATTTCAAGAGTTATGAAAGCAAAGGTGTATGTGACTTTGAAGCCGAGTGTGCTCGATCCTCAAGGCAAGGCGATCCATCATTCCATCGAACTGTTGGGGGTATCGGGGGTCAATGACGTTCGTCAGGGAAAGTATTTCGAAATGGCTCTGGATGAATCGCTGACGTCTGATGACGTGCGTCGCATTGCTGAGCAAATCGCGAAGGATGTACTTTCGAATCCGGTGATCGAGGATTATCGGGTGGAGGTTGACGGTTAGCAGTGAGCAGTGAGCAGTCAGACGTAAGCAGTGATTCGTGATTACTTGTGCTGCTCACTGCTTACTGCTCACCGCTCACTCAAAAGATATGAAATTCGGAGTCCTTGTTTTTCCAGGTTCAAACTGCGATCACGACGCGTATCACGTGATCTCGAAGCACGTCGGCCAACCGGTCGATTTTGTCTGGCACCGTGAGACCGACCTCAGCGGATACGACGCGGTGATCGTCCCGGGCGGTTTCTCGTACGGCGATTATCTGCGGTGCGGCGCGCTTGCGAAGTTCTCACCGGTCATGGGCGCCGTCAAGGATTTCGCGGCCGCCGGAAAGTACGTTTTCGGGATCTGCAACGGTTTCCAGATCCTTTGCGAGGCCGGAATGCTGCCCGGTGCGCTGATCCGCAACCGCGGTCTCCATTTCATTTGCAAGCATGTCCGCCTCCGCGTTGAAAACGACCGTACGCCGTTTACCTCGGAACTGGATTCCGGCGACGTCCTCTCGATCCCGATCGCACACGCCGAAGGCAATTACGTCTGCGATGACGACACTTTCCATCGTCTCGAAGAGAACGGACAGATCGTATTTCGTTATTGCGACGAGGTCGGCGAGATAACGGAAGAAGCGAATCCGAACGGCGCGCGATCGAATATTGCCGGCATCTGCAACGAGAACGGAAACGTCCTCGGAATGATGCCGCACCCGGAACGCGCATGCGAGGAAATGCTTGGGTCGAACGACGGTCGCGAGATCTTCAGGTCACTGACGAAGGCGATTGCTGCGGCGAGTGGTCAGTGGCCGGTGGTCAGTGGTCAGTAGATTTCAATTTGCGATCGGCGTCAACAATACTTCCGACCACTGACCACTGACCACTGACCACTGACCACTGACCACCGCCACCGGCCACTGACCACTGACCACCGGCCACCGGCCACTGACCACCGGCCACTGACCACCGACCACCGCTCACTGTACTCACTTCCAGTAAATCTCCAACTCGTATTCTTTTGCACCGCCGCCACTGTCGTAGATCTCGACAACTGCCGTGAAGTCGTTCGAACTGGCGGGCTGTTCGACGACCCGGACCGTTCCTCGGCCTTTCGCTTTTGTAACTCCGACAAAGACATCCGATTCAGGCAGCCGCGTCGTGAAACTGAATGTTCCGTTCGGCATCGTCCGTCCCGAGACCGTCCGGTATTCGATCTGGTTTCCCTTGATCAACAGTTGAAGTTTGTCGTCGACCATGCCGCGCCAAAATACCCGACCGGCGACGGGGCGATTTTCCGGGTTCGGGCGATCGCCGGCATCTGTCCCGATCTCGGCGGAAATGTCGGCGACGATACCGCGGATGCTTTGCCAGCGATCCGCGAGCGCAGAGCCCGAAGGCGTGCGTCGCGTCAGGTCGTCGACGATCGCGATCGAACTGCGGACTTCGCCGACCGGCCGCTGGCCACGGACCAAATCCCGCAGCAAACGCGCCGAACCGGCGAATTGTACGGCAAAGAACGACTCGTTGAGCAACGCCGCATCGGATCCGTCACCGCGCTTGACGGAATCGACAGCCGCATCGGCCAGTGTTTCCGCTTCGTCCCGAAGACGATCGACGAGCGTTTCCATCCGCGACGAAGGTGTGTAGATTTGCTGGGCATTCGCCGCGAACGCGGCAAGCAACAGAAAAACGGGCAACAGTATGCTTCTCATCGATCCTCCCATAAGCCGATGACGGCCGACCCGGAACGGAGCCGATTTCGGTCCGCCCGGTTCAACTAAATAATTGAGTTGGGAAGATTATACTGCGCCGGCGGAGATCTCACGAACCGTCAGACCGTCGGTCGATAGCCGCCAGTCCAGCACTTCAACGCCTTCCTGGACCGCGAGCGCGGCCTCGACGTCTCCGCGACGTCCGTCCTCGCAGAAGAACGCGATGCATCCGCCTCCGCCGGCTCCGCACACCTTGGCCGCGATCGCACCGTTCGCGTAGGCGACGTCGATCAGCTTGTCCATTTGCGGGGTCGTGATATTTGGCGAAAGGCGCTTGCGCTCCGGATGAGCGGCCCGGAGATGATTTCCGACCGATTTCCAGTCGCCGGCGATGAGAGCTTCGCGCAGGTTCAGCGATGTGTCGCGGATGCCTTCGAAGATCCCGAAAAGTTCCCGGTCGCCGTCGATGTGGCGTTTGGTGATCTCCCAATTGTTCGTTCCCGAATTTCGCGGTTCGCCGGTGTAGATCACCACCATCCGCGATTGCAGCGTGGTCGTGTCAACGCTCAGCTCCTCGCGGCGCATGCCTTCCGGGCCGAAGTGGATGCACGAAACGCCGCCGTACTGAGCCGAATAATAATCCTGATAGCCGGTCGGGACCTTGATCACCTGACATTCGACGGCAGCGGCGATCGGGATAAAGCGGTCCGGTGAAAAGCGGTCGCCGACAAGCCGGTTCAACGCACCGATGCATGCGATGTTCAGCGTCGATGATCCCGCGAGCCCTGCTCCGGCGGGCGCCTTCGACTCGGTGATCATCTTGAATCCGACGTTCGGTTTGAAGAAATAGACAAGCTTTGAAAGCAGTTCGAGACGCGGCTCATCGCGCAGGGAAGCAATATTTGCCAACGGAGTCTCGAAGCGTTCGCCCCGATCGATCGATTCGAGTACGATCAGGTTGTCGTTCCGGGTCTCGATCCGGCAATGCGCCAGGAGGCTGACGGCGAAATTAACGGTCGCGGCCCCTTCATGGAAAAGAAAAAGCGGCGGAATATCAATGGTGCCTCCGGCGAGATCCACTCGGGTCGGGGCGGACGATTCGATGATCATATTGAGAAATCGGATTAGCTAAAGTTAACTTTTACCATTAGAGACGTGAATTAACAATTAGGTAAGCTAATCATTTGAGGTGTTTGCGGCTTTGCCCTTCGGCGGTGCTTCAGACACAGGATCGTCGGGATCGGATTTTGTCGATTTGAGGTGAAGCCTTTCACCGAGATCGGCAAGTCGGCCTTGGGCCGCGTCCTCGATGTCGTGGAGTTTTTCCTCGATCTTGTGGATCGTTTCCGGAGCGACCTCCTCGACCTTCTCCGACAACCAATAACGCTCAACGACGTAGAAGATTATGATCCCGACCAGGACGATGAAAAAGAGTGAGATCCCGACCTGTTTGAAGTTGCCTAGGATACCGGTGATCGCGCCGCTGAAGAAATATCCCGTACCCGCTAATATCAGGACCCAAGTCGCGCAACTGATCGCGTCAAGCATCACGAAACGCCAGAACGGAGTTTTCGCGATTCCGTAAAAGAGGCACATCCCGACACGGATCCCGTAAATATATTTGGAGATCACTATGGCCGATCCGCCGAACTTGTCGATCAGGCGCTCGATCCGCGGTTGCGCCATCTGATAGAAACGGTAATGTTTGGCTTTTTCGTGAAATACGCGCCCGATCGTGTAGCCGACGCTGTCACCGACCATTCCTCCGAACGTGCCGGCGAGGAAAACTTTGAGAAAGCTGTAATGTCCGAAAAAGCCGCTGTGGGCCATTGCTCCCGATATCAGCAGCGTGATGTCACCTTCAACAGTACACAACGCAAAAACCGCGTAAATACCATACTGTTCAATGAGTTGAGAAAGCTGTTCCATACCGGCCCGGGAAGCGTTTTTTCTGGTGGACTGCTCAAAGAGTACCGCCCAAAACAGGTTCAGTCAACGGTTGGTACCGCGCACTTCCCAAATGCAGGGGCAAAGTTTGACACCGCTTCGGCAACTGTCTAAAATCCACTTAGTTTTCGGCGCAAACGCTAGCGATTACAGGATTTCTTCAATGAGCGACCCGGCAGCGAACCACGCGAATTCGATCGGAGTTGAGGTCACGCCCTCGACTCTGCGCGCAGTTGAGATCGGACCTTCGGGTGACGTACTGAATTCCCATTCCGCCCCCCTTATCCGCGGCAATGAGGTCTTACCCCAGATAGTTGGATTCATAAACGAACTGCGTTCGAGGTTCACGCCGTTCGACAGCCTCGGTGTTACTTTCCCTGGGCTCATCCGGAAAGGCGACCGCCGCATCGTTTATTCGACGTACTTTCCTGAATACGAGGACGTCGATCTGCTCGGCGAGCTTGAAAAGACTACACGGCTCAGGGTCTGGATCGAAAACGACGCGAACTCGGCCGGTTACGGCGAGTATGGGCTCGGCGCGGGACGGAGTTGTTCGAGCATGTTCTATGCAACGCTCGGAACCGGCGTTGGCGGTGCATTCATCGTCGATGGGATCATTTGGCACGGGGCGTCGGGTTTCGCCGGTGAGTTCGGCTCGCTGGCGATCGATGAAGACGGTACGCGGCTTGAAGAAGTAGCCTCGGCGACAAATATCGTCCGCCGAACGCGGCATCGATTCCATCAGGACAGCACTTCGTCACTCGGTAAGTTCCAGGAATCCGACATAACCGTCGCGGACGTTGTACGGGCGGCCGCCGGTGGGGACGACTTTGCCCATTTGATGCTCCAGCGCACCGGTCGATATGTCGGAACGGCGATCGCCGGTGTCATAAACCTATTGAATGTCGAAAGCGTCGTTATCGGCGGCGAGATCACGGACGCTGACCATACGCTCCTCGATGCGATCGTGGCGCGTGCCCGGGATTTGACGTTCCGTCCGTCGTTCGAGGCGACGAAGATCGTAGCCGGCGAACTCGGGAACAAGGCGGCGGCCATCGGTGTCGCCCTGTTGTCGAAAAAATTGAAGGAAAGCAGTTAGATTTGCGGTATTAATCTTCCTTATCAGATAAACTTATTAAGCTCAGGTTGCAGGCAGCAATATTGTTCTATTATCCTGACTATTTTTCAGCCGCCGTTTGCGCCGGGCCGGAGTTTCTGAAAAAATGCAGGGATTGCAGTAGAGGTTCTTAATACGTATCAAAATTTTGCCGAGAGTTCTCAATTCTTCGAATTGGGACTCGTCGGGGTTTAGTTTTGGATTAACCCGGAAAGGAAACCATGGGACAGATCTTTCATCGCGGATCAAACAACGTTGCGAAAGCGAGCATAATCGTTGCGATCGTTTTTGGCGGTGTCGCGTTTTACTCGTACACCCAGATCGCCCGATCTTCGTATTTCACGAATCAGGGCCTGGAGCGTCCGCAACCCGTTCAGTTCAGCCACAAGCACCATGTCGGAGACGACGGGATAGACTGCCGGTACTGTCATACGTCGGTCGAAACCGCAGCTTCGGCAGGGCTTCCGCCGACCCAGACCTGCATGAACTGCCATTCGCAGCTTTGGTCGGACAGTCCGTATCTTGAACCAATCCGCGCCAGCTACCGCGATAACAAACCTCTGGAGTGGACCCGCGTCCACGACCTTCCCGGCTTCGTTTATTTCAATCACAGCATTCACGTAGCGAAGGGCGTCGGCTGCGCTTCCTGCCACGGCGACGTCGCGAACATGCCGAGCGTTTATCAGGAGAACACGCTCCAGATGGAATGGTGTCTGGCGTGTCACCGCGATCCGGCTCCGAACATCCGTCCGGAATCGGAGATCTTTAATACGTCGTGGAACCCGGACGACATCACGCCGGAACAGGAAAAGGAAGTCGCCGCGAAGGTCGCCAAATTGCGCGGCACGGATTTCATGACGAGCTGTTCAACGTGTCACCGGTAAAGGAAGCGAGCATCAGGGCGCAGTTTCGGGAGAAAACAGTTACTAACATCGAGGGATCAAAATAGATGACGAGCAAAGACAGCAAGACTAACTTTGCGCAATTGAAGGAGCGGATTCTTCAGCAGAACGGTAAAGAATACTGGCGCAGTATCGAAGAATTTGTCGACGCTCCGGAATTTGGAGAATTCGTCAAGTACGAATATCCGGCACACGCCGAAGAGTGGGACAACTCCGTCAGCCGCCGCAATTTTATCAAGGTCATGGGCGCGTCGCTGGCGCTCGCCGGTCTCTCTGGCTGCGTCATTCAGCCGACCGAGAAGATCGTCCCGTACGTTAGCCAGCCGGAAGGCCTGATCCCAGGAAAGCCGCAGTATTTTGCGACCGCCGTGACGATCGGCGGCGTCGCGAACGGTCTTCTCGCCCGATCGAACGAAGGCCGGCCGACCAAGATCGAGGGAAATCCCGACCATCCGGGAAGCCTTGGCGCGACGGATGTCCTGACCCAGGCGACGCTGCTCGATCTTTACGATCCGGATCGCTCGCAGGAAATCGCGTATCGCGGGGAGCCCAAGACGTGGCAGGCGTTTATGAACGATCTTCGCGCGAAGATCGATGACGAACGTCCCGGAGGCGGTGCCGGGATCCGTTTTCTCACCGAAACCGTCTCATCGCCGACGCTGATCGGCCAATTTGCTCAGCTAAAGACCGAACTTCCGAACGCCAAATGGTATCAGTATGAGCCGGTCAACAAGGACAACGCCGTCGCCGGCGCGAAACTTGCGTTCGGATCCGCGGTCAACACCGTTTACAAGTTTGAAGAGGCCGAGCGTGTTTTGGCGCTCGATGCGGACCTTTTCTCGGGCTTCAATATTCGCTACATCAGGGATTTTGCGAAGGCCCGTGCCTGGTCCGAAGAAAAGAAAGAGATCAACCGCCTTTATGCGATCGAGACGACCGTTACCTTGACCGGGGCGAAAGCCGATCACCGGCTGGCGGTCAGACCAAGCCAGATGGCCGATGTCGCGAAAGCGGTCGCGAAGGCGGTCGGCGTCGCAGGCGCGGCTTCGAGCTATGGCGAAAACTCCGCCTGGATCGAGGCGATGGCGAAAGATCTCAAGGCGCATGCCGGAAAGTCGATCGTGATCGCCGGCGACAACCAGTCCCCCGCCGTTCATGCGATCGCCCACGCGATCAACGAGACGCTCGGCAACGTCGGGAAGACAGTCGTTTACACGGAACCCACGCAGGCGAACGCGGATACCCTGCAGATTGACGGACTGAAGGAATTTGCGAAGGACATTGACGCCGGCGCGGTCAAGATGCTGGTGATCCTCGGCGGAAATCCGACATACAACACACCCGCGGACGTCAGGCTCGACGCCGACCGACTGAACAAGGTTCCGTTCAAGGTCCACCTCGGCCGCTATCGTGACGAAACCGGCGAACTGTGCCAGTGGCACGTTTCCGAAAAACATTACCTCGAAGGCTGGAGCGATTCCCGCGCTTTTGACGGCACGGTCTCGATCGTTCAGCCGCTGATCGAACCGCTGTACGGGAGCCGGAGCGCCCATGAAATAGTCCAGCTTTTCTTGAAGGAAAACTTCGAGAAGAAGGATTACGACATCGTCCGTGAATTTTGGCAGAAGCAGACTATCAACATGAACGTCAAACCTGCCGCCGCCGAAAAGACAGAGACGAAGTCTGAAACCAAGACAGACGCGACGCCGGAAGCCAAACCCTCGGCGACCGTTGCGGCGACTCCGGCACCGGCGACGGGCGGTACGAATTCGTTTGACAACAATTGGCGCAAGATCGTCCACGACGGCTTCGTTCCGAACACCGCCGCGGCGGCGAAGGAGGTCAAGGTCAATCCGGCGTTTATGTCGCAGCCTGACTCGGCAACGAGCGGCGCGGGAAGCCTTGAGATATCGATACTGCCCGATCCGAGCGTTTACGACGGCCGGTTCACTAACAACGGCTGGCTGCAGGAACTGCCGAATCCGCTGACGAAGGTCACTTGGGAAAACGTTGCGCTTGTGAGCCCGGCGACGGCCGCGAAGATGAACCTCAACCGCGGGAACGACTCCGATGAGCAATCCGGCGGTGAACGTCCGACGGCCTTCGTGAATTCGAAGGGCGGCAACATGTATTCGGACCTCTGCACGCTCAAGTATCAGGGCGCGGCGATCTCGAAACCCGTCCCGGTCTGGATCGCCCCGGGTCAGCCCGACGACGTGGTCACCGTATTCCTCGGCTACGGTCGCAAGAAGGCCGGACGCGTCGGGAACGATCTCGGCTACAACGCATACGAAGTCCGCAAGTCCGACGCGATGAGCTTCGGCAAGGGCGAACTGACGCCGACCGGCGCTAAGACGACGATCGCTTCGACGCAGATCCACTTCAACATGGAAGGCCGCGATCTGCTCCGCACATACGCTGTCGAGGAATTCGAACACAACGAGGAACTCGGCGAGCAGCACGATGAGAAGGACAAGACGATGTACCGTCCCGAGATCTTCGAGCCCGGTTACGAAAAATATCACCGCTGGGGTATGACGATCGATCTCAACAGCTGCGTCGGCTGTAATGCGTGCGTCCTTGCGTGCCAGTCAGAGAACAACATTCCGGTCGTCGGCAAGGAACAGGTCGAACGCAGCCGCGAAATGCATTGGATACGCGTCGACGCCTACTATGGCGGATCGCCGGAGAAACCGGAAGGACCGAATTTCCAGCCGGTGCTTTGCCAGCAATGCGAACAAGCGCCGTGCGAGGTTGTTTGCCCGGTCCATGCCACGGTCCACAGCGCGGAAGGCCTGAACGATATGGTGTACAACCGCTGCATCGGAACGCGATATTGCTCGAACAACTGTCCGTACAAAGTGCGTCGCTTCAACTTCCTTCTTTACCAGGATTGGGATACTGCGCAGTACAAGCTGATGCGCAATCCTGAGGTTTCGGTCCGCTCGCGCGGTGTGATGGAGAAATGCACGTACTGTACGCAGCGCATCGCCGCGGCGCGCATCGAGGCCGAGAAGGACGGCCGCGCGGTCCGGGACGGCGAGATCGTGACGGCGTGCCAGGCCGCGTGTCCGGCCGACGCGATCGTTTTCGGCGACATCAACGACAAGGAAAGCCGCGTTGCGAAGCTCAAGTCCGATCGCCGGAACTATCGTTTGCTGAATGAACTGAATACGCAGCCGCGGACGACGTACCTTGCCGGGCTCAAGAACCAGAACAAGGAAATGCCGGATTACGTCGCACCGAAGAAAGAAGCGGTCGGGACGAAGTCGGCGGGCCACTAGGATTTCAAGACGGCGGTCGACGTCGATCGCCGCGGTAATGCAGACACGTTATGGCAGAACTGAAAGTCGATGAACTGAAAAAGGTTCAGACAAAAATTTACCCGCCGATGGTCGAAGGCGATCACTCCTTCGCCACCGTCACGGACAAGATCAGCGACCTGACGCTGAAGAAGAAAACGCCGTTCCACTGGTTCATCGGGTTCGGGATCGCGTTTCTCGTCGCGCAGCTGCTGCTGATGACCGTGACTTATCTCGTGCTGAAGGGCGTCGGGATCTGGGGCAACAACCAGCCCGTCGGTTGGGCGTTCCCGATCATCAACTTCGTTTGGTGGATCGGTATCGGTCACGCCGGAACGCTTATTTCCGCGATCCTTCTGCTCCTGAACCAGAAATGGAGGACCTCGATTAACCGTTTCGCGGAAGCGATGACGCTCTTCGCGGTCGCCAACGCCGGTCTGTTCCCGCTGCTCCATACCGGTCGTCCGTGGCTCGCGTTCTGGA
>JAKQII010000392.1 GCA_029557535.1 Acidobacteriota bacterium | reverse complement strand
CCGAGATCGCCGGCCTCGCGCTGATGGAGGCCATGCGTTCGACCGAGCCGGGTGTCTTCGAATACCAGCTCGACGCGGCCGCGAAATACATCTTCTACACCAACGGCGCGCAGGGCGACGGGTATGCTTCGATCATTGGGGGCGGGACGAACGCGTACTTCGGTCACTACTTCCAAAAGGCCGACAAGCTCAAGGACGGCGACATGGTCCTGATGGACTACGCTCCGGATTACCACTATTACACAAGCGACGTCACGCGGATGTGGCCGGTGAACGGCAAATACACCGAGGAGCAGAAGAAACTCTCCGACTTTATTCTCGCCTACCGCGACGCGCTGTTTCGGGCGATCAAGCCCGGCGTTACGGCCGATTTCGTTCTCGATTCGGCGGCTGCCGAGATGGATAAGTATCTCCAGGGAAAGACATTTGCGAATGCGAATCATTTGAAGGCGGTCCGCGACGGACTGAAATTCCGCGGTCACTTTCAGCATCCGGTCGGCATGGCCGTCCACGATGTCGGACTGGTGCGCGGCGTAAAACTCGAGCCCGGAATGGTGTTCACGATCGACCCTATGATCTGGATCCACGAGGAACGGCTTTACATCCGGATGGAAGATGTCGTCGTCGTGACCGAGACCGGCGCAGAGAATCTAAGCGCGTTCGTGCCGTCGACGACCGAAGAGATCGAACGGACAATGGTGGAGAACGGGATTGTTCAGATACGGCCGGCGACGCCATTGCCGCTAACGAGGTAACGTCTTTCTCAATCATCGGTTTTCAAAGTTTTCAAAGATCGATCGCGCAGCGCCCGGTTTGGATCGATTCCCAACCTATGAGAAACGCAAAGTTCAAGATCATCTCCATTCTGTTCTCAACCGTCGTATTTGCCTCGTCTGTCTACCCCGACACCTACCCAAAGAACCCGAAGATCGACGTCGTCAATTACGCCTTCAAACTCGAACTTTCCGATCAATCGGACGAGATATCGGGTGAGGCGACGATCGACGTCAGGTTTCTCGCGGACGGACTCACAGATTTAAGGCTCGATCTGACGAACCAGTCCGACGCGCTGAACGGCAAGGGAATGCGTGTCGGCAAAGTGATCTCAAACGGCAAAGAGATCGCGTTCAAACATGCCGGCGACGCGCTGATGATCACTTTGCCGACGGCATCAAAAGCGAACGAACGCCGATCGTTCACGGTCTTCTATCACGGAATCCCCGCCACCGGACTCAAGATCGCCGACAACAAGTACGGCGAGCGCACCTTTTTCAGCGACAACTGGCCCGACAAGGGCCGTAACTGGCTGCCGATAGTCGATCATCCGTACGACAAGGCGATGTGCGAGTTTATCGTTACCGCCCCGAGCCATTATCAGGTCGTCTCGAACGGAATCAGGATCGAAGAGACCGATCTTCCCGGTGGCAAACGGCTCACGCATTGGAAGCAATCGGTTCCGATCGCATCCTGGCTTTACGTGCTCGGTGTCGCGAGGTTCGCGGTTCAGTACGCTGACGAGTTTGACGGGAAATCGATTCAGAGCTGGGTTTATCATCAGGACCGCGACGCCGGATTCTTCGATTACGGCGGCGGATTGACGAAGAACGTGCTTTCGTTTTACAGCGACGCGATCGGCCCGTTCTCGTACGAGAAGTTGGCCAACATTCAGTCAAACAGCGTGAGCGGCGGAATGGAGGCGGCCTCGGCGATCCTCTACGGCGAAAACTCCGTCGTCGGCGACCGCAATATCCGCTGGCGGAACGTCATCATCCACGAGATCGCGCATCAGTGGTTCGGCAACGCGGTCACCGAAAAGGACTGGGACGAGGTATGGCTGAGCGAGGGTTTCGCCACCTACTTCACGCTGCTTTTCATTGAACACCAGTACGGCCGCGACGCGTTTGTCGACGGCCTTCGCTCGAGCAAAAGATCCGTCGACGCGTTCTATGCCAAACGTCCCGACTACATTCTGATCCACGACAATCTCAAAAACATGAGCGACGTCACGACAAGCCAGATCTACCAAAAGGGAAGCTGGACGCTGCACATGCTGCGCGGCGTGGTCGGGACCGAAGATTTCTGGAAGGGAATCCGAAATTACTATCGCAAGTACCGCGATTCGAACGCGACGGTTGACGACTTCCGGCGTGAAATGGAAGAAGCCTCAGGCAAGGACCTGAAACAATTCTTCGATCAGTGGCTTTTCAAGCCCGGAACGCTGAAGTACAGCGGCGAATGGAAATATGCCGGCGGAAACGTAACGGTCAAACTCGATCAGGTTCAGACCGACGGGAGCCTCTTCAAGATGCCGGTCGAGATCGCCGTTTATTATCCGGGGCAGGCGAAACCGCAGATCGAGGTCGTCAACGCCGGCTCAAAATCGAATACGTTCTCGATCAAGGTCTCGGCCGAACCCGAAAAGGTGGTCCTCGACCCGAACACGTGGTTATTGATGGATGCTGATTTCAGACGGGCCGATTGACGGTGGCCGGCAGCCTTAAACGGGTTGCGGGAGGCGGCGTATCGGCGTAATTTATTCGCGCAAGCCTTGAATTCGACAATATGAGAGTATTCGCAGCAATCGCACTGATCATCGGTTCCTTTATCTATTCCGCCGTCGCGCAGGAAAAATCGGAAGAGTCCTTCGACAAGAAGATCGAAAAACTCCGGAAGATCGACGGGTTCATGCCGCTCTACTGGGACGCCAAGGCGGGAAAGATGTATCTCGAGGTCTCGCGTTTCAACCAGGAGTTCCTCTATCAGGTCTCGCTTCCGGCCGGACTCGGCTCGAATCCGATCGGTCTCGACCGCGGACAGCTCGGGCGGACTTTCGTCGTTTACTTTGAGCGCATCGGCCAGAAGATCCTGCTCTTCCAGCCGAATTACCGGTATCGCGCGCTGAGCGAGGACCCCGCCGAGCGCAAGGCAGTGGAAGACTCGTTCGCGCGGTCGGTGATCGCCGGATTCAAGGTCGAAGCCGAAAAGGACGGCGCGGTGCTCGTCGACGCGACATCCTTTTTGCTTCGCGACGCGCACGGCGTGATTGAACGCCTCAAACAGGCGCGGCAGGGAACGTACCGGGTCGACGAATCGCGGAGCGCGTTTTATTTCGACCGCACGAAGGGATTCCCATTGAATACCGAGGTCGAAGTGACGCTTACTTTCAGCGGCGACGATGCGGGCCGCCTGCTTTCATCGGTGACGCCGACAGCGAATTCAGTGACGCTTCGCGAACACCATTCCTTCGTGCAGCTTCCGGACGACAAATACAAACCGCGACGGTTCGATCCGCGGAGCGGCTCGTTCGGGATCACGTTCTACGACTACGCCTCGCCGATCACCGCGGCGCTCGAAACACGTTGGCTTTCGCGCCACCGGATCGAGAAAAAGGATCCCTACGCGGCGGTCAGCGAGCCCGTCAAGCCGATCGTCTATTATGTCGACAACGGCGCGCCCGAGCCGATCCGGTCGGCGCTTGTCGAAGGCGCTTCGTGGTGGAACCAGGCGTTCGAGGCGGCCGGGTTCAGGAATGCGTTTCAGGTGAAGGTCTTGCCGAAGGACGCCGATCCGATGGACCTGCGCTACAACATGATCAACTGGGTGCATCGTTCGACGCGCGGTTGGTCGTACGGCTCGAGCGTGACCGATCCGCGCACCGGCGAGATCATCAAAGGCAACGTATCGTTGGGTTCGCTCCGCATCCGGCAGGATTTCACGCTCGCCTCCGGAATGATCCCGCCGTACGCTTCGTCGGACGGCTATTGCCAGTTCGGCGATTCGCCCGATCTGTCGTATCTGACACCCGATGAGAAGATCGGCGGCGAAATGGCGCTCGCCCGGATCCGACAGCTCGCTGCGCACGAGGTCGGTCACACGCTCGGATTCAGCCACAATTTCGCGGCGAGTTCGTACGGGCGCGGGTCGGTGATGGACTATCCCGCGCCGCTCGTCAAGATCGTGAACGGCAAACTCGATCTCTCAAACGCGTATGCCGTCGGCATCGGATCGTTCGACAAGTTCGCGGTCCGCTACGCCTATTCCGATTTTCCCGACGGAGCTGAAGAAAACGCCGAACTCGCGAAGATCATCGCGCAGGGCGAACGCGACGGAATGCTTTATATCGCCGACGACGACGGACGCGGGCTCGGCACGGCGCACCCGTTGGCGAGCATCTGGGACAACGGCACGGATCCGGTCGCGACTTTGAAGCATGAAATGGAGGTCCGCCGGATCGGTCTCGGTCAGTTCGGCCTGCGCAATATTCCGCCGGGAACTCCCGTTTCCGAACTTGAGCGCGTGTTCGTCCCGCTTTACCTTCATCATCGCTATCAGCTCGTGTCGGCCGTCAAATCGGTCGGCGGAATGTATTTCACTTACGCGGTGAAAGGCTCGGACGGCGCGGTTCCCGCGCGGTTCCGCGAGATCGTCGCGCCGGAGAAGCAACGGGAGGCCGTCAACGCCGTGATCGACACGCTCAAGCCTGAAGAACTAGCCGTGCCGGAGAATATCAGGAAATTGCTCCCGCCGCGGGCGGATGGTTTCGAGAACGGTAACGGCGAGTATTTCGAGAAGAGAACCGGTCCGGTTTTCGATTCGCTGGGAGTGGCTTCGATCGCTGCCGATCTTTCGATCTCAGCGCTTCTCGAACCCACCCGCGCGGCACGGATGGTTGAATTCAACGCCGAAAATCCGCGGAACCCGCATTTCAAGGAATCTGTCGACGCGCTGGTTTTGAAAGTTTGGAAAGCGCCGAAATCACGCGATTCGTATCTTGCGGCGATTCTCGCGGTGGAGCAATTCGTTCTCGTTCAACGACTTATGGACCTCGCGGCGAATCCGGATGCGACGCCGGCGGTGCGCGCGACGGCGAACGAGGCGTTGGTTCAAATGGCGGCGGGACTGAAAACCGAATTGCGGACGCGGCCCGATGCCCAACGGAGGTTGATCCAGCAGGACATCGAGCGGTTTTTGGCCAGGCCGGATGAGCCGCGCAAACCGACGCCGGTTCTCGGAATTCCGCCGGGAGAACCGATCGGCTGACCCTTAATTTGTAGGTTGTCCGCAAATATTCGCGAATCGGCTCAAACGCGCCTGAGGGCGATTCGCCCCGTTTGAGGCGGATAGCGTCGATAAAACAGAAGGACATCTCTCCGATTGACGACCGCCGTGATAAATATCGGCTCGGGCGCGTGGTCGCCAAACGCGTTTCTTCATGGATGACTCGCTCGGACGGCTTCTCTACTCGAAACAGCCCGAACAGAACGCGAACACCGCCTTCAGCTACACCGATCCGGTGACGAGCAACACGCAGGATTATGAACAGATCTATACCTACGACGATCTCAGTCGCCTGAAATCCGCGGAAGAGAAGATCGGAGCCGCAGAGCGGCGGCCGATTTTAGCCGTGGGCGTGAGCCCACGGTCGACGCGGAGAGATTCCCAAGCCGCAGAGCGGCGGCAGATCTCGACAATCCGCAAGTTCCTTGATCTCGATTTGTTGGAGAAAGATCAATAAGTTCCGCGCTCAACCGCCGATTCCGATCTTTCGGATCAGAGCTCCAAGCCGGTGCCGCCGCTCTGCGGCTCGGGATTCCTTTTCGCGACATCCGTGGGCTCACGCCCACGGCTAAACTCTGCCGCCGCTATGCGGCTGATCGGGGTGGCGAGAATCATCGACCGAGACGACCGTGTTCGTATATGATGGAGGTGGAACGCTTGTGGCGGAATACACGGCCTGGACCGACAGCGATCCGGCCCCGGCGCCGCGGGTGAGTTATTTGACACAGGATCATCTGGGAAGCCCGCGCGTGGTGACGAACCAGAACGGCGAGGTGATCAAACGGACCGACTGCATGGCGTTCGGCGAAGAGGCCTCCCCATTTTGGATTTTCGATTTTGGATTTTGGATTTGCTTTGACACCGATCGACATAGTTCTTTGAAATCACGCTGGAATCACGCCTCGGCTACGACGATGTCCCCGAAACAAGAAAAGGCTATACCGGGTATGAGAAGGACGAGGAATCGGGCCTTGATTTCGCGCAAGCGAGATACTACAACCCGAAGCACGGCCGCTACACCTCGGTCGATCCGCTGACCGCGAGCGCAAACGTCAGGAACCCGCAGACTTTCAACCGATATTCTTACGTTCTCAACTCGCCGTACAAGTTCACCGATCCGCTTGGGTTGATCTCAATCACGACCGGCGCATGCGGTGAATCGTGTGCTGGTATCGAACCGGGTGGAGAGATTCCGTTCGACGACGTCGATGGTCACAAAGATCCCGCGTTTCGGGAGACGAAAGGGCAGGACGCTGTGGTTCCGGCAGAGCCGCCGGCCCCTACGGCGGAGCAAAATTCAGACGCTCCATTCGATGTCAGGATTACTGCCCCAGAACCCGGGCTCCAAGAGAATTTTGGACCGGTTGGAGAGGGTAATGCTCCGCTTTTTGTCACCGGAATCGGATCAATGATGGAGATAACGTTCACTCAGGATGGCAAACCGTTGAGCGCTGAGGTAACGGAAAGCAATAAGCCACTGCCGGGCAACATCGGAACCGGCGAATTGACGGAGAACACTAAGATTGTTCATACGGACTCAAAGGGAAGAATCAATGATATGGTGATGAGTGCCATTTTTGGAAGCCCCATCCCAGAAGCATTCGGGACTCCATTGGCCGGGTCAGAAAGAATCGTCCGCTATAAAGACGTCAACGGGGAAAAGGTGCCAGTTGTCGCCGCCCCAACAATTGAGCAAATAAAAGAGAAGTCGAAGGAACCCTACCGTTCATCTTATCGCCAGACGCTGACTGTGACGCTTCAAAGCGGTGCAAAGTACCAAGTTGTTTTTGACAGAACGCTCACGAACATCGACAAAGACGGTAAATCGGGGTCGACATACACATTGACGTGGACAACGCCGACGATCAGCCGATTAAATTAAGAGCTTTAGGAGTATAGAACAAATGGAATCGATTTGTAGTTTGAATAGTGTGGTTAAGTATGCGGTCGCGCTCCTTTGCATCTGTCTCGTCACCGCCCTTCACGCGGGCGCGACCGCAAGGAAGGCAGATCCCGACGCGACGCTCAACGTGAATTTTGACAAACTGGGTCTCGTGACTGTCGTTTCGGTACTGGCGCAAGACAAAGGTATTCCGGTTGGCTATGTTAAGAATGGTCCGGATGATGGCGCGAGAATTACGTTTTCCGCAAACGGGATCAAGCTCAAGGACCTTCTCGTTGTCTTGGAACAAAGCTTCCCTGATTCTGTGTTCGAAATCTCTGAAAATGTGCTCGAGGTTTTTCCGAAAAAACAGGATCCGATAGTTGAGGGATTCCTTTGCTCAAGCACCGAGCGTTTGGATATCCGCGCAAACAACAACTGGAGTTTCCTTCGCGACGCGATCTACGAAGCGCCTTCGGTAAGAAAATTCCTGGAGGAGAGGCGGATCGAAGCGGTCAAAGCGTATTCTACCCACAACGACATTGCATTCTCCGACGAGGCAATTCCTCTTGACCCGTCGACACTAACCGTGAGGCAGATTCTGACAAAGGTCGTCACGGAAGGTACAAGCAGTATGTGGCAGATTTCACGATACGGCAAAAAGAATGAAAAGCTGCTTCTTTCGTTTTGATCGCAACCTCATCGGAACGGCCTGGCGCGTGGAAGGCGATACGATGATTCGCAGGTCAGGAGGAGGCGCTCTGCGCCCGCCTGATTCTGCTGATGCTCTATTCAAGCGACGGAAGAATGCCGGCGTTACTTGCTCGTAGCCAATTTGAGGCATCAGCGGGCGCAGAGCGCCTCTTCCAGACCCGCGAATGGATCGATCAGGTTGACGTGGACCAATAGATTCGAAATCCACCGCCGCACCCGAGGCATCAACAGTTATCGCCGTTGGCCACGAGCCATC
>JAKQII010000275.1 GCA_029557535.1 Acidobacteriota bacterium | reverse complement strand
CGGCGATATCGCCGGTCGAAACGCTCTTCGCGCTGCGCAAAGCGCTCGAGGTCGCGATTGAACTTGCCGGCTTCGTTCAGAAGCGGAAACAGTTGGAGTGCAGGTGATAAGAAGGCGGCGCGCAGTTCGACCGGACGCGATCCGGCGCGGTCGATGACGCGGACGTTCGTCCCGCGGACATCGCCGATCCACGACGCGAACTCGTGTGCGTTTCCGATCGTCGCCGACAGGAGCAAAAGCCTGATGCGCGGCGGGCTGAGGATGATCGCTTCTTCCCAAACGTGCCCGCGGTCCTCGTCGCCGAGGTAATGCGCCTCGTCGAGAATAACGAAATCCGTACGGACCTGACCGCCACCGCGGAGCGCGTCGAAAAGCTGGTTGCGATAGATTTCGGTCGTGCCGACGATCAGCGGCGCGTCCCAGTTCTCCTTTCGATCGCCGGTCAGGATCCCGACGTTCTCGGCGCCGAATTCTTCCGAGAATTCAATGTACTTTGAGTTCGTCAACGCCTTGAGCGGCGTCGTGTACCAGGCGCGCTGGCCGTTGGCGAGAAGCCGCCTGATCTCCTCACGGGCGATCCAGGTCTTGCCGCTGCCGGTCGGCGCGGTCACGAGAACGTCCTCGTGCTCGATCGCCGCGAGGGCCTCGACCTGAAAATCGTCCGGCTTGAACGGTGCCGGTTCAGGCGTTCCGATACCCGACAAGAGCGATTCGACGGCCTTGATCTGCCCGGGTGTTTGAGCGATTTCGTTGAATGCAGAACTTTCGTTCGCAAGACGCCGTTTAACGTCACGTTCAGAGTAATGGCGACCATTGTTTCGCGTTTCGCCGCGGCCGCGTCGCCGGCCGGATCTTTCTTTTTTTGAGCGCGTCATCTGACGGAATCTTAGACGCATTTCCGGGTTTGTTGCAAAACGGTTTCACGACCGAGCGGGTTTTCAGAATGCGGCCGATTTGATGCTAAGATGAGAAATGCGCTCGCAACGAAATTTTGCCGCCGCGCATCTATGGACTACGGCAAATGATTGGGGTTTGATTTTTTGTTGCAACGTTTTATGCACGATCAAGAATTATTCACAAACTACGAGTTGAAGACATGGGACTATTCGCCGCGGATATACAAGATCTTGGCGTTTTCGGCGATCTTCAACATCCTTGCCATCCTCGTCGTCGGGCAGTCGAATCTACTCACCAGAAAAGGCTGCGACAGTCCTCTCGTCGGGAAGGTTTGTACCGTCATCGACGCGGTTTATCTTGGCGGCACCGTGCTGACGACGACTTCGAGAACGGTCGATGAGGCTTATACTCCCACCGAGCTTACGTCGGACGACGAAGTGACCTTCATCAACGTCGCGGATCAGTTGACCTATCCGGAAGGATATTTTGCGCTGGCGAATCCGGAATCCGCGCTCGGACAGGATCCGACGGTCGATCTCAACGGGTTCGGCACGATAGACAACGGCACGAATCCGATCGCTCCGGGTATCCCGAATAACCCGACCGTAAATCCGACGAATCCGACGACGAAGAGCCCGCTAAGCAAGCCGCAGGTTTTGCCGCGCCAGCCAAAGGGCCGTGTCGTGTCCGATCTGCCGGACGACCCGCTCGGTGACATGACGGACAATCCGACCGTTAATCCAAAGGACAAGCCGACGCGTCCGCGAATCACTGGCACTCCGGATCCCAAGGCAAATGCCAATAAGGAAGCCGAAGCGCTTAAGAATCTCGACCCGACCAATGGCGAGGTTGAGATCAATCGCCGCCCGCTCAAAAATCTCGCGAAGAAAGTCAAGGACAGTGTTGGGAAGGGAATGTCGCTGACCACGCCGTTCAACGTTCAGGCTAAAGGAAAGCTGACCGAAGAAGGGAAGATCGACAGCAAGAATTTCAACTTCACGAAGTCACAAGGCGACGAACGATTGGTCGAGATCGTCAAGGAATCGGTCGCGGCCATTAGCGACAGCGGTTATTTGCAATATCTCAAGTTGTTGAGCGGAAAGAATCTCGATCTTCAGGTCACTCAGGACGCCACCGGTGTGAACGCGACGGTGCAGTCTGAAATGGAGTCGGACACCCGCGCATCTTCGGTTTCGACATTGCTTTCGTTCGCGATAGGTGAGTTCAAGAAGAAGAAGGAGAAGGCGATCGCCGAAATGCAGAATGATCCTGCAAAAGCGCAGGAAGTGCTCGATGAGATCGACGATCTCGAACTTCTCAAGGCCGCTTCGGTCAAGACTGACGGAAAAAAGATCGTCCTTCAGTTCTTTGTTCCGCAGGAGACTGCCGCGAAGCTGATCGAACGAAAGCTCAACGCGCCCGACACACCTGACGAAAAGAAGCCGAACAGCGCCGCGCAGATCGTGGACAAGGCGCTATCCGCCGCTAAATGAAGTACCGGTCACCTTTTCAGTTCGTCTTGTGCGGCGCTGCATTGGCAGTCGCCGCGTTTTCCGCTTTCGGTCAATCGGAAGAGACCTTGGTCAATAAGCGTCCGTTGAGAGAACTTTCCAAGCGGGCGGGTAAGATTGCTGAGAACGGTTCGCGCCCGACAACACCATTCCGGATTCAGGCAAAATTTACGTTAACGAAAGACGGCAAGATCGACCCGAACACGCTTGAGATTACGAAGTGCGAAGGCGACGAACGCATGTCAGAAATTGCGCGCACATCAATCGTCGCGGTAAGCGAAAGTGGCTATTTGCAATATCTTACGCTGCTCAGCGGCAAAACTATTGAACTAGATTTCTCGCAGGATGAATCGAGCGTTAACGCATCCGTCGCGTCTGAACTCGAGTCCGAAACGCGCGCCGCTTCGGTTTCGACACTCCTTTCGATGGCAATCAGCGAATTCAAGAAAAAGAAAGAAAGGACGATAGCGGAGATGCGGACCGATCCGGCCAAGGCCTTGGAAGTTCTCAAGGAAACGGACGAACTGGAACTTTTGAAGGCCACAAAGGTGAAGTCGGTGGGGACAAGGTTTGTGATTCAATTCATGGCTTCGAACGAGACCGCCGCGAGATTGTTAGATAAGTTGCTCGCCGCGCCGGCGCTTCCCGAAAATTAAGAACCGGGCTGCCCGGTCGATTTTGTGGGTGACTAGTCGCCCTGAAACCTTTATCATTGTTTTTGCGTCTTAAGACGCGAACCGAATGGCGAACTGCAAGGCCCACAATTCGATATTATTTTTGACGACGCTGAGCGTTTATCTCGGCTTGGTGCTCGTCGGCGGCTCGCCGTCGGTAATGGCGCACGCCGCGCTGACGCAGAAGCTTGAGATCGCGCACGATTTTGAGGCCGAGGACGATCTCGACAAGAAGCCCGATGATGAGGCCGGGATTTCCGACTATGCCGCCGTTTGCTGGCAAATTGCGCGTTTCGCGGTCGAATTCACCGAAGCAAATCGCGACAAATTTCCTGACGGTGCCTATTCGTACGATTACTCGGTCATCAACGACCCGAATTCGCAGCTGCTCCTGAAATCCGCGAATGGTAAGAGCGGTGTCATTTGGGGCGGTTTTGCGAGGCCACTTGTCGAACTCAACGAAACGATTCCGTGGTTCGCGGAGCCGATGTCCGAGAAATTCCGGGTCGCGGTTTCGATCGACAATGCCGAAGTCAATATCCGCACGAGTTTTAACCGGAACGCGGCCGATCTCGAACCGACAGCAGCCTTTTACAATCAGATCATTCAGCGCCGTGCGGTCGAAAACACAACGCTCCGTCCGGTCTATCTCAACACCGAAGTCTCGCACCAGACAAACCGCCTTATAGTTGTTACCCGCCTTCCCCGCGCGTCGATAGACGAAGCGCTTCCGAAATCCAACTAATCGCTTAATTCATGTGAGAACCGCGTAAACGCGGGACTCCAAACAGGAATTCCGATCCGGAATTCCGAACGCTGGATTTTGGGAGACAGCCGCCTGGAGGCGGAACTCCAAACTCGGGACTCCAACGCGGGAGATGGGATAAGCCGCCTGAAGGCGGAACTCCAAACGCGGAACTCCAAACACATATGGCAGTCAATAGCTTTGCAGATAAATTGGTCAAAAAGATCTTCGGAAGCAGCAGCTCCATTTTTCTCAAAAAGGTCAAGCCGATCGTTGCCCAGATCAACGATCTCGAACCGTCAATCCAGAAGCTCTCGGACGATGAACTGAGGGCAAAAACGCAAGAATACAAAGACATCATCGCGGCGGCGGTCGACGGCATCGGCGATCAGGAAGAACGCCGCAAACGCGAACAGGAAGTTCTCCATGAGATCCTTCCGGAAGCGTTCGCCGTGATGCGCGAAGCGTCGGTCCGCGTCACCGGCATGCGCCACTTCGACGTGCAGCTCATCGGCGGAATCGCGCTCCATCAGGGACGCATCGCCGAGATGAGGACCGGTGAAGGAAAAACGCTCGTCGCGACCTTGCCGTCTTACTTGAACGCGCTGACCGGCCGCGGCGTCCACGTCGTCACCGTCAACGACTACCTCGCGTCGCGCGACGCCGAATGGATGGGCCGGATCCACAAGTTCCTCGGACTGACCGTGGGCTGTATCCAGAACGACATGGACGACGTCGAACGCCGCGACGCGTACGCCTGCGACATCACGTACGGAACCAACAACGAGTTCGGCTTCGACTACCTGCGCGACAACATGAAGTTCGACGTCGAATCCCTCGTCCAGCGCGACCACTACTTCTCGATCATCGACGAGGTCGACTCGATCCTGATCGACGAAGCGCGCACGCCGCTCATCATCTCGGGCGCGTCCGACGAAGCGACCGACAAGTACTACGTCGCGAACCAGATCATTCCGAACCTCGAAAAGGGCCACAAGGACGAGGAAACGAAGGTCACAACGGGCGATTACCTGCTCGACGAAAAGAACCACTCTGCGGTTCTGACCGAGCAGGGCGTGACGAAAGCCGAGAAACTGCTCGGCGTCGCGAATCTTTACGATCCGGGCAACATGGAGATCCTGCACTGCGTCGAGCAGGCGCTCAAAGCGCATACGCTCTACAAGGTCGATCATCATTACGTCGTGCAGGACGGCGAGGTTATCATCGTCGACGACTTCACGGGCCGTCTCATGCAGGGACGCCGCTGGTCCGACGGCCTTCACCAGGCGGTCGAAGCGAAGGAAGGCGTCAAGATCGAGCGTGAGAACCAAACGCTCGCGACGATCACGCTCCAAAATTACTTCCGCATGTACGAGAAACTCGGCGGCATGACCGGTACCGCGGAAACAGAGGCCGAGGAATTCGGCACGGTTTACGGACTCGATGTTGTCGTCATCCCGACCAACCGTCCGATGGTTCGCAAGGATACTTCCGACATCATTTACCGAACACTCGCGGAGAAATGGGACGCGGTCGTCGATGAGATCAAGGAACTCCATCAGAACGGCCAGCCGGTCCTCGTCGGTACGGTCTCGGTCGAAAACTCGGAACTGGTCGCCGACAAACTGAAAAAGATCGGTGTTCCGCACAACGTCCTCAACGCGAAATACCACGAACGCGAAGCCGAGATCGTCGCGCAGGCGGGCCGCAAAGGCGCGGTCACGATCGCAACCAACATGGCCGGCCGCGGTACCGACATTCTGCTCGGCGGCAACCCGGAATTTCTTGCCCGTGAATACCTGAAGCGGATGGAGATCAATCCGGACGAGGCGTCCGAGGAACAGTTCAACGAGCAGCTTGCGAAGGCGAAGCGCGTCGTGGAAGACGAGCACAAAGAGGTCGTCGCCGCGGGCGGTCTTCATATTCTCGGAACCGAGCGCCACGAGTCGCGGCGCATCGACAACCAGCTGCGCGGGCGATCGGGACGTCAGGGCGACCCAGGATCGTCAAGGTTCGTGCTCTCGCTCGAGGATGATCTGATGCGCATCTTCGCCGGCGACAAGGTCCGGTCGATGATGGAATGGCTCGGCATGGAAAAGGGCGTCGCGATCGAGTCGAAGACCGTTTCGCGGCAGATCGAGCGCGCGCAGAAGGCGGTCGAAGCCCGCAACTTCGAAACCCGCAAACACGTCCTCAAATACGATGACGTCATGAACAAGCAGCGCGAAACGATCTACGGATTGCGCCGTCAGTTAATGTTCGAACCCGAGCACCGCGAATATCTGCTCGGCGAAACGGGCGTCGCGCGCGACCTTTTACATGATCTCACGTTCAGCTTCCTGAACCCGCAGATCGAGCCGAAGCACTGGGAAGTCGAGACCTTTGCGGCGGAAATTGAGAGCATTTACGCGGTCGATCCGGCGCGCGATGCCGGCGTCGATTACAGGTCGATGAATCCCGGTCAGATCGAGGACGCGATCTGGGCAAAGGCGATCGCCGACTACGAGGAAAAAGAAAAACTCGCCGGTGCCGAATCGCTCCGGGCCTACGAGCGCTACATCATGCTCAACATCATCGACACGCAGTGGAAAGACCACCTGCTTTCCATCGATCACCTGAAGCAAGGCATCGGGCTCGTCGGTTACGGCCAGAAGGATCCACTCGTTGAGTACAAAAAGCAGTCGTTCGACATGTTCCAGGACATGCTCGACCGCATCGACACGAACACGGCGAAGGCGCTGTTCAACCTCGAGATCGTCGTCAAGGACGAGCGCGAGGAGATGGAACGTCTTGAGCGGCTCGAACGTCAGCGCTCGCGTCGTCAGGCGGCGGGAATGGCATTCACCGGAGCGATGGCGACGGCCGACGTCGCCGGTGCCGAGGCTGCACGTCACACGCCGTTCAAGCGCGAAACCCCGAAGGTCAAGCCGAACGATCCGTGCTATTGCGGCTCGGGCAAGAAGTTCAAGAAATGCCACGGTGCGGGTGTGTAGCCATTTCGGATTTGGGATTTGGGATTGCGGATATTGAGCGCTCCGCGTTCTCCGTGAGCTTGGCGTGAAATCTCGTTAGCCTTTGCGTAAAGTTTTATGCAGTCAACCAGCACCGGTTTAAGGCTGGGAGTTGGAATTCTCGATTGGGCCGTCAAAGCGAAAGCTTGGCGGCCTTTTTCGTTCTAAGCCGGCGGTCAAAAGACCCCCTTGAGTTGAAATCAGATAGAAATTAGAATTTGACCATGAAGTACCTTGTTCTTTTCCTCATTATCGTAATCCCGATTGCGGCACAGGACACGATTCAACGGCAAAGGGCCTTTGATGCTTACAATTCGGGCAATTATCGATCTGCGGCACCTCTGTTCAAGGCAATTGTCGAAGAAAACGAAAAAGACGCCGAGGCATGGCAATTTCTGGGAATGTCCTATGCCCGGATCAAAAAGAAGGATGATGCGCGGGCGGCATTTCTGGCCAATACGAGACTGTCGGATCTTGATCGCGAGGTGAAATACGATTCGAAACTCGAGATCTTATCGAAAGACTTCCCAAAAATGTCGCCAAGGGCGCTCGCAAATCGATGTCAGGGTATCGTCCGGGTCGCGGTCGAGTTTCGTCGCGACGGGACGATCGGTTTCGTATTTCCGCTCGAAGAGCGTGATTGCGGGTTATTCGAGCCATCGATAAAGGCTGCCAAGTCGATCAAGTTCAAGCCGGCTACAAGAAATGGGTCAGCCGTTACCGTGATCAAGATCGTCGAGTACAGCTTCGATATACTGTCACGACGTACAAAGATCGAGCCCGATCCGCGGGAGGGATCGTAGGCCGAAGGGTTGACACCGATTCGGAGTATTTGTTTACCGAATGAAAACAGTATTACTAGTTTTGCTATTTTCCCTTACGATGTTCGCTCAAACATCGGAACTCGAACGCGCGATCGATCTGTACCGGCAGGGCAGCTATGCGAGTTCGTTGACAATCCTGGACCGACTTTCCAAGACCGCCGGGAAGCAGAACCCGACGGTCTGGAACTATCTCGGTCTCAATTACCTGAAGATCGACGACATGCGCGAGGCGAGGAAGATGTTCGAGATCGCCGTGAAACTTGCACCGTCCGACTCAACCATCCAATCAAACTACGGATTTGTGATGTTGTCGGAACGCGAACTAAACAAGGCGCGTGAGGCGTTTTCGAGGGCGATTGATCTCAACCCGAACAACAGCTCAGCATATTTCCTTCGCGGCACATTGAATTTTTGGGAGTCAAACCTTGAGATCGCTCTGAGCGACGCGACGCGGGCGGTCAATCTGGAAAAGAATCTGGCATTGGCCTACATCCTGAGAGCGGAAGTTTTGCTGGCAAAATTCGGTACGCAAGTCCCGAGCGGCAAGCCGACTTCTGAACAACTCAGATTGATCGATCAGGCGGTCGCGACGCTCGAAGACTGTAACTCTGTCTGCAGCCCCGATGCGCGATCCGAGCGCGACGCCAGAATTTCAGGGCTCAAGGTATTCAAGGAGTATTTCGAACGCGGCAACCCGATTGTCGGCGACGACGAACGGCTTAATGGGGAAGTCATCACGCCCGTAAGAATCATCTCGCAGCCGAGCCCCGAACTAACTGACATTGCAATCCGCAACTCCGTTTCGGGCGTCGTGCGGGCCCTCGCACTTTTCGATTCGAGCGGCCGCGTCACGCAAGCGGTCATCGTCAAAGCCTTGGGATACGGGTTGGATGGCGAGGTGATCGTCGCGCTTCGCGCAGTCAGATTCAGGCCGGCAACCCTCAACGGCAAGCCGGTGTCGGTCGTGAAAATGGTCGAATTTTCGTTCTAGTGGATTTGGGCAACACTACCGCGGCGCGAATCTCTCGGGAAGTCCGGCGGACCGTTTTACGAATTTCTTTTCCCGGATCTCAACCCGATCCTGCACGTCCGGAGGCAGCGAGACGCTCAAACTCGGATCGCCCGAGTCGGATTTGACCGCGTCAACCCGTACGCTTTCGGTGGTCAACGAATCAAGCGCCGAGCGCGGACCGTAGAGTACGATCTTCGCAGTTCCGGCAAAATCGTCACCGCCGACCGGAATCATGAACATCCGCTCCGACCGTTTCTCCCCGATCCTGAAAATAACGTCAACAATGGTGTCGATCAGCTTCACTTTTGGACTCAAGACGACAAGCGACACCTGTCGGGCAGTGAAATCGGCGCTCTTACCCGTCAGATCGATCTTCTCCGTCGAGATCTGATCGAGCGTCTTGATGTAGCTCTCGGGTGCGCGGACCCGAATTTTCGGCGGTACGGCCAATGACTGATAAACCTCGTAGTTGTCGCTCACCGCCCCTTCGGTCTCGACTTTAACGGGAATCTCGCGTTCCTCGACCTTTTCGAGTTTTACCGCGATCCGGTCTGGCTGCAGATCGACTATCTTCACGCCTGGCGGAAGATCGATGTTGACGTTCTCGGGCGTGAGCTGGACGCTTCGGTCGCCTGCCGGCGAGTCGGTGAGGTCGACGGAAACCAAAAGATTTTCCTTGTTTATCTGCGAAATCTTACGGTCGTCGCCGGTAACGACGATGTCGATCTCCTTG
>JAKQII010000258.1 GCA_029557535.1 Acidobacteriota bacterium | reverse complement strand
CTCTCGACCGCTTTCAACTTCATCAGGTCGTCGATCGTGATCGGGCGCTTGGACTGCGCGGACGAAGCGACAGCGGCGACAAGTGACAGAACGAGGGCCAAGATGCCAATTATTCGAATTTTCATAAAGTTACGGTCGGAGTCGTTTTTGGGAATGATATATTTGCGATTTTCAATTTTCAATTTGCGATCGATGTTAGGGGTTCGGCGGGCGAGATGCGAATCGGTGTTGGGAGGTCACGGATTCTTGGGATCCGGCTTTGGTCTTTATGCGGCCCGGACCTGCGCGCCGCGGCCGCATCGGGAACGAAAAGAGAAATGAAACCGAAGAATCGTCGTCGGCCAAACACTCACAGAAACGTCTGCAGAGAACAGCGTACTTATCAGCAGCCTCAGACCTCCTGTTTCTTCAAACGATCGAAAAACGCCTTGCGGAACTTCGCGACTTTAGGCGCGACGACCGCGGCGCAATATGGCTGCGTCGGATTGTTTTCAAAGTACTCCTGATGGTACTCTTCAGCTGGCCAGAAACCGGTGAACGGAGTCACTTCGGTTACGATCGGATCATCATAGATCCCGGCTTCCGTCACTTCTTTGATGATCTGGTCCGCGACGAGCTTCTGTTCATCGTCGTGGTGAAAGATCGCCGATCGGTATGATGATCCGATGTCGTTTCCCTGGCGGTTGAGCGTCGTCGGATCGTGGACTGCGAAGAAGATCCGCAAGATGTCCGCGAACGAGATCTGATTCTCGTCGAACTCGATCTGCACCACCTCGGCGTGTCCGGTCGATTCAGAACAGACCTCGCGGTAGGTCGGATTTTCCGTGTGTCCGCCGGAATAACCCGAAACGACGGTGCTGACACCGCGCAACGCGTCAAAGATG
Organism: Acidobacteriota bacterium; assembly: GCA_029557535.1. Lineage (GTDB taxonomy): Bacteria > Acidobacteriota > Blastocatellia > Pyrinomonadales > Pyrinomonadaceae > JAFDVJ01. The sequence continues at coordinate 13,159 of JAKQII010000258.1, read as the reverse complement.
GCTTCGACGCACCAAAAACAACCTGCACCAAGCGTTGCTGTAGCCATATTTCCGATTATTGCACAATGGGAGAAATGTATTCCAAGCGCGGGTAAAATGACGCGCTTTTGCACTGCGTCCGCGGGTGAGGGAATTGCGGCCGCGCTGTTTGCTGTACACCAAACTGCGGATCGGCGCGCAAGTTGATCTGAGAAATATAGGAGTCCTCGAGTATGCGCGAAGACAGGCCCAGGAATCGGGTGCCGCTCATCATAACGTTGATCTTGACCATTCTGGTTTGTGCGGCGTGCGGCGGTTCCCGGAATATTGAGCCCATTGCGAAACCCGCCGAGATCAAGACCACTTCGGCGAGATTTCTTGCGGTCGGCGACATCATGCTGTCGCGGGGCGTCAACCGCGTGATCGAGCGGACCGGAGATCCGCTGATACCCTTTCGGGCGTCGGCCGAAATGTTCGAGTCGGTCGATTTCAGTTTCGGGAATTTGGAATCGCCCGTGTCAGGCGACGATACCAAAAAGGGCAAGGGATTGGTATTCAACACGCGTGAACAAGATATTGCAGGACTTGAGAAATTCAGATTCCGCGTCGTCTGTCTCGCCAACAACCATGCGCTGGATCAGGGCCCAAAAGGCTTGAAGAATACGATTCGCGTTCTCGACGAACGGGGAATTCGGCACGTGGGCGCCGGTGACAACCTGAGGGAAGCCTGGAGTCCTTCGGTCATCGAGGCCAACGAGGTTCGAATTGGATTCATCGGCGCGTCGTATTCGTCTTACAACGACGGCGGAGCGCAGTTGAACCAATTCGTCGCGAGGATCGAAGATCTCGACAATCTCAGAACGTCGATCGCGGAAGCGCGGCGGTCAGCCGACATCGTGGTCGTCACGATGCACGCCGGTATCGAATACCGCCGAAATCCGGAGCCGGGCCAGATAAAATTTGCGCGTGCGGCCATCGATTTCGGCGCCGACGTCGTGATCGGCCATCACCCGCACTGGATCCAAACGATCGAACGCTACAACGGAAAGTTCATCTTTTATTCGCTCGGAAACTTCATATTCGATCAACGAAAGCCAGACACGAAAGAAGGCTTGGCGGTGAAATTCACGATCAACAAGCGATCGGACGGAGTGAATTCGCAGACCGCGATCAGCGCGATCGAACTGATTCCCGTCATCGAAGAACTCCTTGGAGTCCCCCGACCGGCGAACGAAAAGGAAGCTGAGACGATTTTCAAAAAGATCGGCGAGCGGGAAAGATTCCTCAAAATGAATTGACTGGCGAACTTCGCGCACCTGACGCGCGGAGTTCACAGGGGTTTATTGGAATCTTGGCGGGCTTGGCGTGAGATAAACGTTTCGTTCTCACGCGGAAATCGCGGAATTCACAAGCGTTAATTGGAATCTTTGCGGGCTTGGCGGGCTTTGCGTGAGATAAACGCTTCTTTCTCACGCGGAGATCACGGAGATCGCAAAGGAATCAAATCTCCAGATCCGTGAGCGAACCGACGGCATCGTGCGCGATCGGCGCTTTCACGAGCCCGTTTCCCGGCCGCATCGAGAGCGCGGTTCGCGCGCCCGCATCGTGTGCAGCGTCGAGCTCGGTTACGACGTCCGAAACGAAGAGCATTTCACCCGGCTTCACGCCCAGTTCGCGGGCGATCGTTGAATAACTGGCCGATTCCTGCTTCTTGCCGGTCGTCGTGTCGAAATAGGCGGAAATAAAAGGACCAAGATCGCCGGCGTTCGAGTATTTGAAGATCAGTTGCTGCGCGAGCACGCTGCCCGACGAGAAGATCGCGACCGAGAGTCCTTTCGAACGCCAATTCTCGATCGCCCGAAAAACGTCCGGAAACAATTCGCTGACAAGCTCGCCCGACTCATAACCGGCTTTCCAGATCTCACCCTGGATGCTTTTGAGCGGCGTCGATTTGCGGTCGACATCGATCAGGAATTCAAGATAATTGACGATCGTCGCCGGATCGGACTCGTTGAAGTTCCGACCGTAGATCTGATCCTGGAAATCGCGTTTGTATTCAGCCCGCAAATCGACGAGTGTGTTCCCGAGCGACGCAAGCCCGGCGCCGATGAAGTCGTTCAGTCTGGCCTTCGCGAACGGAAAAAGCTTCTTGTGGACAAAATCGATCGGCGTCGTCGTGCCTTCAATGTCTAGGAGAATGGCTTTGATCATAAAGATTCGACGATCGCGCGGGCGCTGAAGCAAAGTGGTCGGAATTTGGAATCGAGCCCGCTTCCGGTATAATGCGGCGTCCAACCGGCGGGGTCCTGAAACAGCCTGATCGCGCGGACCGTCCGATCGCCGCACAAGTTGAACCAATGAAGCGTCCCGCGCGGAACGCGGATCAGATCACCGGCTTCCATCTCGATCGAAACGACCGGACCGTCCTTTGGCGCAATGTGGAACAAGCCGTGGCCTTTGACGATGAATCGAATCTCGTCCTCGTCGTGCCAGTGCTCCTTGTTGAATTTGTCGAGCAAAGCGTCGAGGTTCGGCGTTGAAGGCACGATGTTGATGACGTCCGCCGTTACATAGCCGCCGGCAGCTTTGAGTCGTTCGATCTCGGGCAAATACGCAGCGAGGATCTCGGCCTCTGACGATTCGGGCGAAACGCGCGCTTCGTCTGCGTCCCATCGTTCGTAGTCGATACCGATCGCCCCGAGCGTCTCACGGATTGCGCTCGGGTTAGTCAATCGAATCTGTTTTTCAGCGACTTCAACTACTGCCATTTTGAGTATTTTCAGGATCTATCAGTTTCCAGATCGCACTTGCGATCTCGGCGACCTGCGGCGCATCCGCGGTTTCTTCGTCGAACCATTCCTCGAGTTCGTGTTCGACCAACGTAAGGACGTCTTCCTCACTTTTGCAGCTGTCGAGCCGGGCGACGATCGTTTCCGCCTCGGGCTCGTACTCTTCGGGATTGAACCCGAAGTTCAGGGACGCCGGGTCCAAATGATAGAGAATCGCGGAAACAGACCCGATCAGATGCTTGTACGCCTCTTTCTGTTCTTTCCTTGTCATCGAGGGATACTCAATGTCCGCCCTAGAACTTCGAAAAGGAACTCGAAGATCTCGACATGGCGCTTCGCCTCGGCGACATCTTTGCCCCAAGTGTAAAGTCCGTGCCGACGCAGGTACAATCCGTGGATTCCTGGATTCTCACGCAGAACATTGTCAATGACATGGGACAGCGCGATGTAATCCTGCGAATTTTCGACGATCGGAATCCGTTCGCGATGCTCGTGGGTCATCACGCCCGCTAGCCCTTTAAGCATCTCGTAACCATCGATCGCGATGGAGCCGTCCCCATAATAATAATCGGAAAGTACGGTCCCCCACACCGAGTGAGTATGAAGAATCGAACCCGTATTGCCGCGCATCCTGTAGATCGTCAGATGGACCAACGTCTCTGCCGACGGCTTTCCGAATCCTTGGAGTACATCGGCGTTGTCGTCGATCTCGAGAAAATGCGTTTCGTCGAGCCCGCCTTTCTCGTTTCCGCTGGCGGTGATCACGATTCGGAGCGGCGATTCCGCGATCTTCGCGCTGAAGTTGCCGCTGGTTCCCATCACCCAACCGCGCCGGTAAAACTCATAGCCGACGAGCGAGAGGCTTTCCGAGAGATCCTTGAAGCTCATCCTTTAAACTCTAACGAACGACTTGGAGCAAAGCAACCAAAGGGGAAACCGGGAAAGGTGAAAAAGGGGAAACGGGGAAAAGTGAAAAGGGGGAAAAGGGGAAAAGGGGAAAAGGGGAAAAGTGAAAAGGGGGAAAAGGGGAAAAGTGAAAAGGGAGAAAAGGGGAAAAGGGGAAAAGTGTGAACGTGAATCCGAATTCCGCCGTTTCCAGGCAATCCAGATGAACAATCGTTCCAAAACTCCCCTAACTCCCCAAACTGTGACTACTGTCTTTGAAATTCCGGCGTCCCGAGTACCAAGCTGACGATCTTGAAGACGTCGGGATTGCCGCTCGGCGGCAGAAGACGGGCCTGCCGGTTTCCTTGTCCCTGTTGGCCTTGCCCGCGAAGGTTCGTCATTTCGAGTTCATCATTCTCTTCCGGCGCCTTCACCTCGGGGAGCGGTTGTTCGATCTGCTTCACCAGAGTCTGTCTGGTCGCCGGTGAAACATCATTATCGAGTACCGTCGCGATCGTCTTGTCGAGGATCGTCACCTTCGATTCAGAGGCGAATCGTGACAGATCAACGCGCGTTCCAGGGATCCGGTTGCTCGCGAGTGCAACAGAATAATTCAATCGTTCGAGCAGCGCGCCCGCGTTCACCCAATCTTCCGCAGTGTCCGGATAGCCGGTCGGCGCTTGGTAGCCGTAGGGAACTTCGCCCAGTTTATTCAGCATCGCGATGAACGCCGGGCTGCCGTTAGTGTCGGCCCCGATCGTGCGGATAGCACTGACTGCGAGTTCGAAAGGCGTCTTGATCTTCGCCCGGTAGTTCTCAGGAGCGAAAAATTCCTTGTCGGTGAAGACCGCCCGGAGCGTCGCCTTGATATCGCCGTTGGAGTCTTGAAAGGCCTTTGCGATGCGATCAACATAGGCCGGATTGGGATTGTCGCTGACGAACTTCACGGCGAGTTTTTTGGCGATGAATCGCGCCGTTGCCGGATTGCTGACGAGGATATCGATGACCTTCAGCCCATCCTTGATCCCGCCTTCGTCCACTTTCTGTCCAAGAACGGTTTTCGCGCCTTTTTCATGCTGGCGGGCGTTGAAATAAAACTCGCCGGAATCGATATCGTCGGGTACTCCGGCCAACCGCTGAATCCGTTCGAGCTGACGATTCTCCTGGCTCTTGATATCCCGGGCCGCCGCTTTGCGGTAACCGCGCGGATCCGCGATCGTCCATCCGGTGAATGCCTTCGCGACCTCAATGATGTCTTGCTGAGTGTATCCGCCGTCGACCCCCAGCGTGTGCAGTTCCATCAGCTCGCGGGCGTAATTCTCGTTCAAACCGCGCTGCTGACGCTGTTGCTGTTGCTGCTGCGGCATCTGGTTCGGATTGTCGCGCATCTGTCGCAGACGAGCGTCGATCTGTTCGTCGGTGACGCCGGTCCGGCGCTTGATCTGCTCGCGCTGCTGCGGCGTGATCGTCCCGTTGCGCATGATCTGCTGCATCTGGCGGTTGTTTCCGCCGCCGCCGCGCAGGTTCGTGTTGGCGTTCGGCGAAACGTTCTCGAAATTGTCGAGGTAAAAAAGCATCGCCGGGTGTTGCGCGGTTCCAACGACGAGGTCCTTGAAATTCCCGAGCGCGTTCTTGCGAAGGACGTCGCGTTCGTAAGAGGGGATATACCATCGGATGGCCGCCTTGCCGGCGTAAACGTTGAAGTGGTTCTGCCAGAAATCGACCATCACTTCCTGCAGCTGGCGTTCCGAATAAACGGCGCGCAGGACGCGGTTTGCGGTGATCTGCGGGACGAGTTGGCCGGCCGGGCGAAGATCGTATTTCTGGTAATAGTCGCGCAGCTTCTGTTGCCGTTCACGCCGCTGCTGATCGGTCATCTCCTCATTGTTTGCGGCCTGGTTCTGCTGATTTGCGGGACCTTCGAGCATCCGGAGCAGCGCTCCCGGATTCGGGTACTTTGCAAAAACCTCGGCGGTCGACATGTTGAAGATCTCGAGGTTTCGGACCTTCGATTCCGCGACCGTGTCAGTGATCGTCGAGGCATCGAGCTGCTGTTCGATATATTTCTGCAGCCCCAAAGTCTTTACCTTCTCGACGTCACCCGGACGGGCTCCGAACCCCAAACGGTTCAGCACATGAAGGATCTTCTGGTCCTCGGTCAGCGATCTTGATTTCGGATCACGCCGGTCGGATCCAAAAGCCGCAACCGGTGCGAGCAATCCAGCGATCAGAAAAAGCGAAAGCAGTTGACTGTAAAACGAATGATTTCGATACATAACGAACATAACGATAAACCTCTTATTTGCCGCGAACGGCGCGATTTGTCTGCCTGTTAAGACGCCTCCGGAACCGTAATGGGCGAAAAAATATCCGAGGATTCTTAGCTTTGCGAACTAAATGGTAGCATCGTACGAACGTGAACGGCGACAGGAAACAACTGGGCATCATCGGGTTCGGGCAGTTCGGACAATTTATGGCGCGGCACCTTGCGCCGCATTTCGATGTTTTGGTCTGTGACGCGGGCAATTGTTCGGCCGACGCGGCGGCGATAGGCGTCCGTTGGGCGGAATTCGATGAGGTCGCGTCGAGCGACGTTGTCGTTTTCGCGGTTCCGTTGAGTGCGCTGGAGGCGGTCGTGAAAGCTGCCGCAGCGCTGTTGAAACCGGGCACGCTCTGCCTCGACGTCTGCTCAGTGAAGATCGAGCCTTTCAGGATAATGCTCAAGCACCTTCCGGAATCGGTCGAGATCGTCGGGACGCATCCGCTTTTCGGGCCGCAATCGGGACACGAAGGGATCCAAGGGATGCGGGTCGCAATTTGTAGGGTCCGCGGATCGCGTTTCGAGTCGGTCTCGAAATTTCTGAGCGATAAACTGAAGTTGCGGGTCTTCGAAAAGTCGCCCGAAGAACACGACCGCGAGATGGCGCACGTGCAGGCGCTGACGCATTTTGTCGCCCGGGCGCTCGACGAACTCCACGTCGACGAGTCGGAGCTCGCGACCGTGTCCTACGAAGAACTGATGCGCGCCGCCCGGCTTGTCAGCGAGGATTCGTGGGAGTTATTCAAGACGATCCAGCAGGGAAATCCATTCGCCGAATCCAAGCGCCGCGACTTCGTCGAGAAATTGATCGAGATCGAAGGGCGCATGGCGGCCGCGGCGAGGACGTCGAAATCGTGATCTCGCGCTTGCGCTCGCCTGGCAGAAAGGCGATTCTGTATCAGTTAATCCTTCTCTTGCATCATTTTTGATGCCTCGTCCAAGACGGTTGTGGATAGTTCGAGTGAGCAGGCAGGCACACAACTACAGAAGTCGCTCTTGTTTGATGAGCATCCGAAACCCGATTCTTCGCAGGCTGACCGTTTTCCTCTGAAGTCCAACTCGATTCGATACTTCTTTTGATCCGCCCCAGGTGGGGCAAGTGAGAATAATATGTCAACGAAAATTTATGTAGGAAACCTGTCGTTCAATACGTCGTCAGGCGACCTCGAAACAGCATTTGGAGAATTTGGAACAGTCGAGTCGGCAAACGTCATCGAGGACCGGGAAACCGGACGCTCGCGCGGCTTCGGATTCGTCGAAATGTCGAGCGGCGCCGAGGCTTCGCAGGCAATCACCGTGATGAACGGAAAAGAGCTCGACGGCCGTGAGCTGATCGTTAACGAAGCGAAACCGAGAGAGAACAGCGGAAATCGCGGCGGCGGATTTCGTGGCGGCAACCGCGGCGGAGGTGGCGGAGGCCGCGGCGGTTACGGCGGCGGCTCGCGCTGGTAATCTTTCAATTGAACGAAATAAGCGAAAGCCCCGAGAGCAATTCCGGGGCTTTGCTATTTCTGCAGGTTTCGGGTCGTTTCTTCGATCACGGAGACGAATTCCTGCCGCGATTCGGGAAGCTGAAGATCGGAGGTCGATCGGTCGATCGCCGCTTGGCGTTCGGCATCTTCCGACCGGTCGGCGACGAGTTTTTTCGGCACGGAGGCGAAGATCGCGTTGATGATGAACGAGAGTCCGATGAAGAAGCAAACGACGCCTGCGGCGCCGAGGAAAAAGAACTCCTCTTTGCCGAGGATCGCCGCGATGATACCAAAAGGGATCGCAGCTCCCGCGCCGATGCCGCCGAGGATCGTTCCCGTTCTGATCCTCCGCAATTTCTTCTCTTCCGGCGATTCAAGGAACTCCTCGACCTTCGGCAGGACGTCTTCCGCGACCATCTTGAGTTCCGCCGCCGTTTGCGCCTGCCTGATCCTCGCTGCAAACGCGCGGCCGATCTCGTCGCGAGCGTTCGCCGCCGACTGAGTCAGCGCGTCGCCGCGTTCAACGGCGTTCCTGACTGGCGCGAGGTTCGTCCCGCACGCCCGGCAGAATTGATTCGAGTTTTCGTCGTTAAGACCGCAGCTGGGGCAAAACATAAAGTTCGGAGTTCCGCCTTGAGGCGGCGTTCGGAATTCCGCCTTGAGGCGGAACTCCGAACTAATTACACTTCACGATCGGGTCGATCGAACTTTGCGTGATCGGGTGGTAGCCCGGTCGCGCTTTCCTGTAGATTTCGCAGGCTCGGTTCATATCCTTTTTTGCCAGTTCGGTGAACAGCGGACGGACGAACTTGCGACGTCCGATCGTCGTCAGAAACTCCTCGAGCTTCGCTTCGGCCGGCGAATACCCGGTCTTGATCGACATCATCAGCCACTGGAACGAGATCTCCGAATTTCCGGCCTTTGTCAGTCCGAATGCCTCGTCGAGGTTCGCCATTTTCGCGCTCGAAAGACCCTCCGGCATCGATTTCAGGAACTGCAACCATTCCTGCGTCGTCCACGCCTTTTTGTCAATAACGTTCAAAGCGAGCGCTCCGTTCGAGTAATCTTTCGCTTCCTTAGCGACCTTTGCGAAATTGTCCGACTGCGGATCGGGCGCGTCCGACGGAAGTCCGGGTTCGTTCATCCATTTGTCGGCTTCTCCGCGCGATACCTTGCCCGGATAGCGCTTCAACAGGTTCCTGTCGAGATAATCGGCGAACGTCTCCGTCGTGATCGACCGGAACGCGTGCGAATTGAAGTAGCCTTTCATGAATGCGTCGAAGCGCGCCCTGCCGAATTTCTCTTCCAAGAAACGCAGAAACAGCGCTCCCTTTTCGTACGGAACGTTTGTCATTCCGTCGTCCGGATCGCGACCGGCGAGATCGACGTGAAGGATCTGATCGGCGGGACCGAATTCCGCGAGTTCGCTTATGAGTGTCCGTTTGCCGAGCATCGCTTCCATCTCGCGGCGCTTGACGCCGTAGACGGCCTCGATGATCCGCCGTTCGAGATACGTCGTGCAGCCTTCGTTGAGCCAGAAATCGCGCCAAGTCGCATTGGTCACGAGATTTCCCGACCAAGAGTGCGCGAGCTCGTGCGCGACGAGCGAAACAAGACTGCGGTCGCCGGCGAGGATCGTCGGCGTCGCGAACGTCAGCATCGGATTCTCCATTCCGCCGAACGGAAAACTCGGCGGAAGTACGAGCAGATCGTAGCGTCCCCAACGGTACGGGCCGTAGACGCGCTCGGTCGCACGGACCATCTTCTCGGTGTCGGCGAGCTCCCAAGCGGATTTCGCGAGCATCGATGGTTCGGTGTACACCCCCGTGCGTGCTCCCAGACTCTTGAACTTGATGTCGCCGACGCCGATCGCGATCAGGTACGGCGGGATCGGATGGCGCATCGCGAACCTGTAATCGCCCGTCCGGACATTCGTCCGAGAATTCCCTTCGGCGCTCATGACCGCGAGCAAATCGCTCGGCGTCCGCACGCGGGCATTGTACGTGACCCTGACCTGCGGTGAATCCTGCAGCGGAATGAACGAGCGGGCGTGGATCGCCTGCGCCTGCGAGAACATGTACGGCTGCTGTTTCCCGGCGGTCTGTTCCGGCGAGAGCCATTGCAGTCCCGACGCCTTCGGGCTCGAAGAGTAATAGATCCGGACAAATTTCGCGCCCGCCGGGAGCTGGACCGTCAGCTTAGATCCGAGGATCTTGTCCGCCGGCGCGAGTTCGAACCTGGTTAGGTCGTAACGACGGTTATCGGGCGACGCCTCGGCGCTGAAGATCTTTAGATCGCGCGTGTCAAGATAAAGCGGCGCTGATTTGTCGGTCCGGTCGACCGAAAGCGTCGCGAATCCCGAAATCGTTTTTTGTTCGAAGGAGACGGTCCAGTCGAGATCGACGTGCGTCACCCGAACCGCGTTCGGGTCGGCGTAGGAATGGATGTCGTTGGCGAATTTCTGACCGTTCGCCAACGACGCCGCGAACAGGAATGCAAATGCAAAAAAGACGGCAGATCGTGGTTTCATAACGAACTAAGGTTAATTCTTAACCGTCGTTCGGGCAAATTTCGCCGTTATGATTTGCCTTTTGCCTCGAACGCGGCGAGTTTCTTCAGGAATTTTTCTTCCGACTCTGTCAGCTTCACGTCCGCCGGCGAAAGCCCCTCGATCGGTTTGTACCAGAAGAACTGCGCATAAAATCGACGCAAGTCCGGATCACGGAACGGCAGGCCGCGGACGGCATAGAAATAGTTGCGCACGATTCGGATATCGTTCGCCGTCAATTCCGAAAAGTCCTCATCGGAGGGTTCGTACCACGGTGCGAGGTTGAAGAACCGCGCCGCGCGCTCCAGTTGGTCAGGGCCGTCGCATTTCTTCCCGGCGCCGCACCACGCGCCGAGCCAGCCCGCGGGCCAATTGTACTCCGCAAAGAACAGATCGTTATCCGGACTGAAATTTTTCGCTTTGAACCTCAGATAACCGTTGTTCAGATGAACCATCCGCACCCGCGGGGCTTTCGGGTCGAACCACTGCCGTTTGGCGCCGAAAACGCCGTCGCCGACGATCTCCCACTTCGCGCTTGCACGGGTCTTTTGGAACGAATCGATGACCGTGAAGATGCCGTTGTCGAGATGAAGTTGGAGCTCGAAATCGTCGATCCGGCGGTTCGCCCAGCGCTTGCCGGTCGTGATCTGGTAGTCGAAATCGCGCTGCAGTTCAACGCTTGCGCCGCCGCGGAATCGATAAGTGTGGCGGATCTTGTTGAGTCCGCGCTTGAATTTGACCGGGAAAAAGTAGACGAAATCGCTGCCGGTAACCGCTGCCGTTCCGAGTTTGAACGAGGTCTGCGAGAGTTTCTTGACCTTGAACGGGACGTCGGTGCCGTTCACGTTGACGGTGAATTCCGTGATGAACGGATGGTTCGACTCTTCGTCGGAAACATCGCCCTCTGCCGGCGGCGTGACGAATCCGACCGTCAGAGTCTTGTCGCCGGCCGGGTTGAAGAACTCGAAATCGACGTCAACCCGGGCGTAGCCGTGATCGACGACGTAGAATTTCAGCAATTCCTTGCGCAGCGAGATGCGCGTTTCCTGAAGCGGGATCAATGTGTTTCCCGAGGCGTAAAAAACGCCGTCGTTCGCTTTTGCGGAGATGACGGCGGCGATGATTGCGATGATTCCGACGAGAATTCTTCTCATACAAAACCAGAACGTTCGACCCAGGCGATTTTGCGTCCCGGCTTACGGTTTTCGTGCCTTTCTCGGGCGCGGTTTCGTTTTCGGAGCGAATTCGGAGGCCGCGTTTGTTGGGACGGCGGTCGCGGCCGCGATGACAAACGACTTGCTGGTCGCGAGTTTGTCGTTTATGTAGATATCGATACGGTAATCGCCGGCGTTCCACGTCCGGTTGCCCGGCCGGCCCGTGAAATTCACCTGGTTCTGCTCGCCGTTTGTCGTGAAGTTAGTCGTAATGATCTGCTTTTCAGGTTTTACGCCTTTTACGTTGACCGCAACAAAAACCAGCTTCACTTTTGTTTCCTGCATTGAATCCAGCGAAACGATGCAGTGGATCGGAACGTCGGTCGTCTTAAACGATTCGACGATGTCGCCGGCATTTCCGGTGCCGTCGTCCTTTGCGAGGTAGAATTCATCGATCTTAACCGCGGGAGTTTCAGTTTGCGCGAAAATTCCGGTACCGGACGCGAGGACGATCAATGTCAGGAACAGCAGTTTCATAAAACCTCCGTGACTCCTTTGAGCGTCTGAATCGCCGGTTAGTTGCTTGAGGGAGGAAAAAAAGTAGCCAGTTCGTGCGGGCTTTCAGTTAACCGATATCCGCTTTCGGTTACCTGGGAACAAAAACGCAGCAATTGAATTGTCGCAGGTTGAAAACTGATAGCTGAAAATTGAGATCGGGCGCGTAAACGGGGAACTCCAAACTCTGAACACTCCGCCGCGCGGTAGCGCGCCGCTGAACGGGCCGCTGAACGGGCCGCGGGACGATTCACTCCGCCGCGCGGTAGCGCGCCGCTGAACGGCTTACTGCTCACGGTCTCACCAGGCCCGTGACCATTTGTTTCCTTTGTGTTCGTCGTCGCGGAGCGATGAATCGACGCCGGCCTTGAGTTCGAGATACCGGCCGATCAGCCAGAGAAGATCCGAAAGGCGGTTGAGATAGGTAATGATCTGCGTATCGACGTTCTCACCGGACTCGTGCATCCGGACGACGCAGCGTTCGGCGCGACGGCAGATCGTTCGCGCGACATCGTAGGCGGCGGCAGACGAAACGTCGCCCGGCAGGCTCCAGTCCGAGAGAATGCCTTCCATAGATTCGATGCGTCCGACTTCGGCCGTCAGGTCGTCAACCATTTCGGGCGTCACATAGGGCTTTGGCGCGTCTTCGAAGCGCGGATTCGCGACCGATCCGGCGACCAGAAACAGTTCGCGCTGGATCTTTTTCGTCAGTTCGTTGATTCCGGCGTCATCGCAGATCGATCGCGCGAATCCCATCGCTGCGCCGAGTTCGTCGATCGTTCCGTAGGTCTCGACGCGGAAGTCGGCCTTCGAAACACGCTCGCCGCCGATCAATGCCGTCTGTCCCTTGTCACCCGTCTTGGTCGCGATGCTCATACTAAGAACTTAGATTCGCACCGCTGAAAAGTCCATCTCGATATGCGATTTGCAGTTTTCGATTTGCAATTTGCGATCACGATTTCGACTCGGCCCGAACTCTCCTGTTTATCTGCTGGGTCCAAAATACCGGGACTATCCTGTGTTCATCCCAAATTACGCAATAGAAGAAATTTCCCGCCCGCGAATCTACGCCAATGAACGCGATTCAAGCAGAACATGACCGTTGCAACTAGAAAGATCTTGCTTCAATTCTCCTTATGTGACCAATTCCTGATCCCGTTTCTTCTGTCCGATGGCCGTTAATTCGCGCTGATTGGCGGAAATCCGCGGGCAAGAATTTCTAACCCGTAGTTCGGGTTGAATCGAGCTGCCGCGAGACGAAAAATCGGAAACCGGTGATCGCCGTTTACGAGGTCAGATTACTCGACGATACTCGCTGGGGGCGCCAAAAGTAGCACTGACGATTATTTTTTGTGAGTTTAGACTCAAGACTCCCGACTTCGATCTAACTCGTCAGACGCCGGTAGATGTTAGGCATGCGCTCCGGAAGGCTGAGGATGTCGTCGATGATCGTGTAT
>JAKQII010000214.1 GCA_029557535.1 Acidobacteriota bacterium | reverse complement strand
ATATTGTTGAATAGTTAGAATTCCAGATTCCAGATTCCAGGTTCCGCGGAAAAATCCCGGAGTCTGGAATTTGAAATCTTTAATCCGGGTTTTCCGGGGTAGAAGTTATGCCGAGAGATAACATTACGTTGCAGTGCACCGAGTGCAAAGAGCGCAATTACGTAACGACGAAGAATAAGAAGAACACGCCGGGACGGCTTGAGTTCAAGAAGTTCTGCCGACGTTGCCGTTGCCACACGCTGCACAGAGAAAACAAATAGGATGAAGGGTTTGCGGTTTTGGCAGAGTTCCAAAATCCCAAATGCTTTAGGGGTATGGTGTCAATGGTTAGCATGGAGGTCTCCAAAACCTTAGGTCCGGGTTCGAATCCTGGTACCCCTGCCATCAGCTTTTAGAGAGGATTGAACGTGTCGGAAGCAGTTGAACACAAAGACGGCGTCGGCGATTTTGTTCGAAAGACCCGGGAAGAACTCGATAAGACGAGCTTTCCGTCTTCGGAAGACGTTCGGAACACGGTAATAATCGTGATCGTGAACGTCATCTTTTTCGCCCTGTACCTTTTCCTGATCGATTACGCCTGGGTCTACATTCTCGGGGACAAGGACCATAACACGGGACTTACGTGGCTGGTCAGTAAGATCGCCGGTTAGAAAGGAATTTCGAAATGAGACAGTGGTACTTTATCCACACTTACTCGGGACATGAGAATAAGGTTCTGGAAAGCCTCGGAGCCCGTATCAGAGATATGGAGCTTGGCGATCAGATCACCGAAGTTCTGCTCCCGAAAGAGACGGTGGTCGAAATGCGCGGTAACAAGCGTATCGAATCGTCGCGCATGTTCTACCCGGGTTATGTACTCGTCGAGATCGAATGTGACGATCGCGGACGTATTCCCGATAACGTGTTTCACGTGATCAAGTCGACCCCGAAAGTGACGGGATTCCTCGGCGGCAAAAGCCCGACGCCGCTGACGCAGGAGGAAGTCGATCAGATCGTACACAATATCGAAGTTGCGACCGAAAAACCGAAGCCGAAGTTCTCGTATGAAGTCGGCGAGGTGGTCCGCATCAAATCCGGACCGTTCGCCAGCTTCACCGGAAAGGTCGAAGAGGTTAATGAGGAGAAGACGACCCTCAAGGTAACGGTTACAATTTTTGGACGTTCGACCCCGGTCGAACTGAACTTCCTCGACGTCGAAAAGGTCACGTTCGCGGAAGAAGAATAAACGCATAGCGGATTTCGGATGTGGGATTTCGGATTTCAATCCCAAATCCCCAATCGCAAATCCCAAATGCGATGAGGACATTTCCGGACAAGTTCCGGAATCGTAAATCGAACAATGGCAAAGAAGATTACAGGTTATATCAAGTTGCAGATTCCCGCCGGCAAGGCGAACCCGGCGCCGCCGATCGGCCCGGCGCTCGGTCAGCACGGCGTGAACATCATGGAGTTTTGCAAGGCGTTCAACGCCAAGACGCAAAACGACGACCCCGACATGAAAGTGCCGGTCGTGATCACGGTTTACGCCGACCGATCGTTCACTTTTGAGACGAAAACACCGCCGGCGGCCGATCTTCTGAGAAAGGCTTCGGGAATTCCGAAGGGTTCGGGCAAGCCGAACCGCGAGAAAGCCGGAACGATCAGTCGGGCACAGATCGAGGAGATCGCAAAGAAGAAGATGCCGGATCTGAACACGTCGAACCTAGAGTCGGCGATGCGCACGATCGAGGGAACGGCGAAGTCAATGGGGCTGACAGTTACCGACTAGTGACTGCCGATACTTTCGGGACAACGGTTCGGGATCCGGGTTTCAATCCGCAATCCCAAATCAAAAATCCCAAATGGATTGTGGGAGAAGCGCTTGCGCAACGCGCAAATTCAAAGGCGTTTCGATTGCACCACTCGCTACGATGGCAAAAAAAGGAAAGAAATACAGAGCGGCTCTTGAAAAGATCGAGCCGAACAGGAAGTATTCGCTCGAAGAAGGCATGGCCAAGGTAAAGGAAGTTGCCTTCGCCAAATTCGACGAAACGGTTGAGTTGACAATGTGGCTTGGCGTCGACCCGCGCAAGGCGGACCAGATGGTTCGCGGAACCGTAGTTCTGCCGAACGGTCTCGGCGGCAAGACAAAGGTCGTCGCGGTTGTCGCCCAAGGCGACAAGATCCGCGAAGCCGAAGAAGCAGGTGCCGATTTTGCGGGTGCCGACGACATCGTCGACCGCATCAAGGGCGGTTGGCTGGACTTCGACGCGCTGATCGCCACTCCCGACATGATGGGCAAAATCGGTGCGCTCGGAAAGGTACTCGGTCCTCGCGGTCTCATGCCCAACCCCAAAACCGGAACGGTGACGATGGACGTCAAAACCGCGATCGAGGAAACGAAAGCGGGTAAGGTCGAATATCGTGTCGACAAGACGGGTGTCATCCACTCGCCGGTCGGCAAGGTGTCTTTCGACGATGCGAAACTTCTTGAGAACACCCGGGTCCTGATCAACGCGGTGATGAAGGCCAAGCCGACCACGGCCAAAGGCCGCTACCTGAAGAAGATCAATTTGGCAGCCACGATGAGCCCGGGCGTCTTGCTCGACGAGTTGGCGTTTGTTTAGTACGTGAGGAGCGAGGAATAAAGAAATGAAAAGCAGAGAGCAGAAACAGACTGATTTGAACGCCCTCACGAGCGAGCTGAGCAATTCCAAGTCGGCGATGATCGTCAGCTTCAACAAGCTGACCGTCGCGAAGGATCAGGAATTCAGAAGTCAGCTCCGTGACGCGGGCGCTAAGTACCAGGTCGTCAAGAACACGATCGCGCGTTTGGCCGTCAAAGGTACTCCGTATGAAGACGCGAGCGAGCACTTCAAAGGCGTGACCGGAATTGCCTGGACCGAGAACGATGCGGTCGTTCTTTCGAAAACGGTATCGAAATTTATCAAAGACAACGCGGATTTCTTCTCGTTCAAGGCCGGCGTTGTCGACGGCAAGGTCGTTGATCTGAAACAGGTCGAAGCGATCGCCAGCTTGCCTTCGAAAGAAGAACTCATCTCGAAGCTTCTGTACGTGCTCAACGCTCAGGCGCAGCGCATCGTCACGGTCATCAATGCCGTGCCGCGCGACCTGGCCGTCGTCATCAAGCAGATCGGAGAGAAGAAGGAAGCTTAAAGGCATTTGGGATTCTGGAATTGGGATTGCGGATTGCAGTCCCGATCCATCGATTCCGAACAGTTTTAGGTATTGGGGAAGAGGTACAATCCGAAATCCCAAATCCCCAATCCGAATTATTTCTGGCCTAGACTCAAGGAAAACGAGCGATGCGGTAAGTCAGGCCGCATTGCGTCGGATGCTCGATCAAAGAGATGCAAGCTTTGCTCAGGTATCCCGTGGGTTCTAACGGCTGACAACCGAACGAAGGATCGGTGCCGGGTGGAAGTCATTTTCGCGACGGTTTCGAAATTCCTTAGTTCACAAAAATTAAGAACCCTAAGTGGAGGAAACAGATAAGTTATGGCAGTTACTAAAGATGATGTCGTTGAATTTTTGAAAGGCATGACGCTCCTCGAAGCGTCGGAATTGGTCAAGGAACTCGAAGAGGTTTTCGGTGTGTCGGCCGCGGCAGCCGCGGCTCCGGTGATGGTCGCCTCGGCGGCTGCCGGTGCTGGCGATGGCGGCGCGGCGGAAGCTGAAAAGGATTCGTTCGATGTTGTTCTGACGTCGGCCGGCGCCGGCAAGATCAATGTCATCAAGGTCGTCCGCGAAGTTGTTGCGGGTCTTGGCCTGAAAGAGGCGAAGGATCTCGTCGATGCGGCTCCGAAAGCGATCAAGGAAGGCGTTTCGAAGGACGAGGCCGAAGACATCAAGGCCAAGCTCACGGAAGCCGGTGCTACTGTTGAGATCAAGTAGTTTCCTTTCCGGCGTCGAATCTCGCTGATTTGATGTTGGGTAGGTTACTTGTTAGACTTAGAGGGCAGGCGGGCATCGCAAGATGCCTTGCTTGCCTTTAATCGGATGAAACTCAAAACCGGAGTTTCTGGGTTTAAGAAGAGATAACTTCTCGCAAATGGAGAGTTGGTGTCTTTTATCGACACTCTCGGAAAATTAGTCTAGGACACGGAACTGCGTGAAAAAGCGGTCTGGGCGTACTTTGCCTAGGACCGCATTTGGCGTCTCTTTCGAAAGAATTCCGAGAGTAATTTGCTAAAGGAATCCTAACAACAATAGGCGATTAAATCAACAGCAAATTTCGTCAGCTTTTTCAAAAAATATGATTGCTAATCCGCTTCAAAACAACGCAAACGGGCTTGGTCGCCGGACAAGCCAAGCGCCCGATCGTGTCGATTTTTCGAAAATCTACACGTCGGCGCGGATCCCGAATCTCATCGAAGTTCAGCGGGAATCGTACAACCGGTTCCTTCAGATGGACTTGATTCCCGAAGAGCGGGAGAACATCGGACTCCAGTCGGTCTTCAAATCCGTTTTTCCGGTTTCGGATTTCAGAGAAACGGCCACCCTCGAATTCGTCGAGTATCAGATCGGCAACTGGCAGTGCAAATGCGGCAACCTCGAAGGTCTCGAACATCTCCGCGCGAATTGTAAGAGCTGCGGTTCGAAGATCAAGGTTGACCCGTTCAACCCGTCGGAAGTTCTTTGCGGCAACTGCGGAACCTTCAACGCCGTGCGCCCGACGCTTTGTTCGAACTGCGGTGAACCGGTTGGTTTGAAGCACAAACACGATCAGCAGGAATGTCAGGAGCGCGGAATGAGCTACAGCGTTCCGCTGAAGGTCAAGATCCGGCTGACGGTGTACGACAAGGAGGCCGAAACCGGCGTTTCGACGATCCGTGACATAAAAGAGGAAGAGGTCTTCTTCGGCGAGATCCCGCTGATGACGGACAACGGAACGTTCATCATCAACGGAACCGAGCGCGTCATCGTTTCGCAGCTCCATCGCAGCCCCGGAGTATTCTTCAAGGGCGAACGCGACACATTTCTCGCAAAGGTCATCCCGTACCGCGGATCGTGGGTCGAATTCGAGTACGACCAGAAAGGAATCCTGTACGCGCGTCTTGGAAAGCGAAAGATCCTTGCGACGATCTTTCTGCGCGCACTCGGCCTTTGGCTGAACCCGCAGATCGACATGAAGACGATCTCGGACAATATCCTCGAAGAGGTCATCAAGAATTCCGAGTTCAACAACTCCGACGTTCTCGGTCTGTTCTACACGACGGACGACGTCGCTGTTAAGAAGGGCAAGGTTTTCGTGAAAGTGAAGCCCGAAGGCGCGACGAATCTTGAAGGCATGAAGTCCGAAGAGGACATAAAAGCTAACGGTGAAGACATCGTCCGCGTCGGAAAGAAGATCACGAAGATGGCGATGCGCGAACTGCGCAAGGTCGGCGCCGCGCAGGTCGAGGTCGCCCAGCACGATCTCGAAGGTGCGTTTGCGGTCGCGGACATCGTCAACACCGAAACGGGCGAAGTCGTCGTCGAAGCCAACACTGAGATCACAGCCGCAAAGTTGCAGCAGGTCGTCGAGGACGGCGTCGAATCGTTCCGTGTGTTCTTTCCCGAGAAGGACGTGATCGGAGCGATCATTTCGCAAACACTTAAGAAGGACACGATCAACAAGCCGGTCGATGCGTTGCTTGAGATCTACCGGAAGATGCGCCCGGGCGATCCGCCGACCGTTCCCACCGCCTACCGGCTGCTCGAAGGAATGTTCTTCGATGCCCGCCGTTTCGATCTTTCGCGTGTCGGCCGGCTGAAGTTCAACATCAAGATGAACCGGTCGGAGCGCGACAACATCGACAATCCGCTTCTCGAAGCGGCGGATTTCATCGATGTCGTCAAATATCTTCTGAAGATGAAGCGCGACAGCGACAACTACTTCCAGGACGACATCGATCACCTGGGCAATCGTCGCGTCCGCGCCGTCGGCGAACTTCTCGAGAACCAGTTCCGGATCGGACTCGAACGCATGGAACGCGCGATCAAGGAAAAGATGTCGATCCAACAGGACATGTTCACGACCATGCCGCGCGATCTCGTCAATGCCAAGCCCGTGACCGCCGCGGTTCGCGAGTTTTTCGGATCGTCGCAGCTGTCGCAGTTCATGGACCAAACGAACCCGTTGTCCGAGATCACACACAAGCGCCGCCTGTCGGCACTCGGACCGGGCGGTCTCTCGCGCGAACGTGCCGGTTTCGAGGTCCGTGACGTCCATCCGACACACTACGGGCGTATCTGTCCGATCGAGACCCCTGAGGGTCCGAACATCGGACTGATTTCGTCTCTCTCGTGCTTTGCGCGGATCAACGAGTTTGGATTCATCGAATCGCCGTACCGCAAGGTCGAGAACGGCCGCGTGATCGAATACGTGCTCGTCCACAACGGCGGCGACACCGAGTTCAAGCCGAACCAACATGTACCGCTCGAAAACATCGAGGCGGCGAACAAGAAGTTGAAATCGGGACAGCGTCAGGCCGAATACGAGCCATATCCGTTCTATCTCACGGCGTGGGAAGAGGATAAATGGATCATTGGTCAGGCGAACATCGAACTCGATGAGAACGGCAACATCGTCAACGAAAGGGTTTCGGCCCGGTCCCGTGGCGGCGAATTCATCACCGTCGACCGCGCCGACATCCAATACATGGACGTCTCGCCGAAACAGCTTGTTTCGGTCGCGGCAAGCCTGATCCCGTTCCTCGAGAACGACGACGCCAACCGTGCGTTGATGGGATCGAACATGCAGCGCCAGTCGGTACCGCTTT
This sequence comes from Acidobacteriota bacterium, assembly GCA_029557535.1. GTDB lineage: Bacteria > Acidobacteriota > Blastocatellia > Pyrinomonadales > Pyrinomonadaceae > JAFDVJ01. Next base: position 8,707 of record JAKQII010000214.1, on the reverse strand, counting down.
TGCTCGCCGAAGCGCCGTATGTCGGAACCGGCATGGAAAAGGTCGCCGCGCGCGACTCGGGCGCGGTCGTGATCGCGAAACGCGACGGCGTCGTCGATTACGTCGATTCCGAGCGCATCATCGTCAAGGCCGATCACAATGTCGACGGCACGATCTCGCGTGAGGTGACGGCGGACATTTACTCGCTCGTCAAGTTCAAGCGTTCGAACCAGAACACCTGTATCAACCAGCGCCCGATCGTTCAGGTCGGAGAACGCGTCCGGAAAGGACAGGTGATCGCGGACGGCCCGTGTACCGACAAGGGCGAACTCGCGCTCGGCCGAAACGTGCTTGTCGCGTTCATGCCGTGGCGCGGCTACAACTTCGAGGATGCGATCCTCGTTTCCGAGCGTCTTGTAAAGGAAGACTACTACACGTCGATCCACATCGAGGAGCTCGAAATCGAGGCGCGCGACACGAAACTCGGACCCGAGGAGATCACGCGCGACATTCCGAACATCGGCGAGAACATGCTCCGCGATCTCGACGAATCGGGCATCATTCGTATCGGTGCTCAGGTCAAGCCCGGCTCGATCCTCGTCGGAAAGGTAACACCGAAAGGCGAAACCCAGCTGACGGCGGAAGAGAAACTCCTGCGTGCGATCTTCGGTGAGAAGGCCGGCGACGTCAAAGACGCTTCGCTGACTTGCCCGCCCGGAATCGACGGCACGGTCGTCGACGTTCAGGTCTTCACCCGCAAGGGTCAGGAGAAGGACGAGCGATCGCGCGACATTGAAGGCATGCAGGAGGACGCTCTCCGTCGCGACCTTGAGGACGAGATCCGGATCCTGACGGAACAGCGCGACGCGCGAATCTACGAACTCTTCGACGGACGCACGCTGACCAAGGACCTTTCGGACGGCAACACGATCCTGATCAAAAAGGGTGAGACGCTCACGAAAGAAAAACTCCGCGGCGTCGAACTTCGCCATCTGCGCAAAGCCGATGTTTCGGCCGGTACGATCGATATCGCATCGGAGATCAAGGAATACGAACAACGGACGTCGCGCCAGATCAACATTCTGAGCGACATCTACGAAGAAAAGATCACGAAGCTCAAGCAGGGTGACGAACTTCCTCCGGGAGTTATCAAGCTCGTCAAGGTCTTCGTCGCGATGAAACGCAAGCTTTCGGTCGGCGACAAGATGGCCGGACGTCACGGTAACAAGGGCGTCATCGCCCGCATCCTGCCGGAAGAGGATATGCCGTACCTTCCGGACGGAACCCCGGTCGATATCGTGCTCAATCCGCTCGGCGTGCCGTCGCGTATGAACGTCGGACAGATCCTCGAGACCCATCTCGGCTGGGCGGCCCGTGTTCTCGGTCTGCACTTCGCGACGCCTGTTTTCGACGGTGCAAGCGAAGAAGAGATCAAGAGGTACATCGGCAAGGCGAACGATCGCTACGACGAACTTTCGATCCCGCCGTCGGTCGGTCCGTCCGGAAAGACCCGTCTCTACGACGGCATGACCGGCGAGCAGTTCGAACAGAAAGTGACGGTGGGCTACATCTATATGCTCAAACTTTCGCACCTGGTCGACGACAAGATCCACGCCCGCTCGATCGGACCGTACTCGCTGATCACCCAGCAACCGCTTGGTGGTAAGGCTCAGTTCGGCGGTCAAAGGTTTGGAGAAATGGAAGTTTGGGCGCTCGAGGCATACGGCGCGGCGCACATTCTTCAGGAACTCCTGACGTGCAAGTCGGACGACGTCGCGGGACGTTCGAAGATCTACGAAACGATCGTCAAGGGTGATTCGGACTTCCAGCCCGGAATTCCGGAGTCGTTCAATGTACTCGTCCGTGAACTTCAGTCGTTGTGTCTCGACGTCGAGCTGATCACGGAAGACGAGATCGATCCGGATGCCGCGCTTGAGGGTGTCGGTGAATTGGTAGGAGCAGACTAGTCGCGATTTGGGATTTCGGATTTGGGATTGCGGATTTTTCCGAATCCCAACATCCGCAATCCGCAATCGCAATTCCGAAATTGAATTTATGTTTAGATTTCAACAGGATAACAAAACGCAGCTAACGCCGAACTTCGAGGCGATCCGAATCTCGCTCGCTTCGCCCGAAAAGATCCGCTCGTGGTCGCACGGTGAAGTCACCAAGCCGGAAACGATCAATTACCGCACCTTCAAGCCGGAACGCGACGGCTTGTTCTGCGCGCGTATTTTCGGCCCGGTCTCGGACTGGGAATGTCTGTGCGGAAAATACAAGCGGATGAAGCATCGCGGAGTGATCTGCGACAAGTGCGGCGTCGAAGTCACGCAGTCGAAGGTCCGCCGTGAGCGTCTCGGCCATGTCGAGCTCGCGTCGCCGTGTTCGCATGTCTGGTTCTTTAAGGGACTGCCGTCGCGCATCGGTCACTTGCTCGACATCACGCTCCGTGACCTTGAGAAGATCCTTTATTTCGAGACGTACATCGTCATCGATCCGGGCGACGTTCCGGGACTGAAAGAGAAGGAACTTTTGACCGACGAGCGCTATCGCGAACTGACGCGTGATTATCCGAACCAGTTTGTCGCGAAGATGGGCGCCGAGGCGATCAAGGAACTTCTCGCAACCGTCGAGGTTCACGAACTCGTCAACGAGCTCCGCGTACGGATGCGCGAGGAAACATCGCAGCAAAAGAAACTCAAGTATTCGAAGCGTTTGAAAGTCGCGAATTCGTTCCTTCGATCGGGAAACAAGCCGGAATGGATGATCCTCGACGTGATCCCGGTGATCCCGCCCGAGCTTCGTCCGTTGGTTCCGCTCGATGGCGGACGCTTCGCGACATCGGACCTTAACGATCTTTACCGCCGCGTCATCAACCGCAACAACCGTTTGAAGAAGCTCATCGAACTGCGCGCGCCCGAAGTAATTGTCCGCAATGAAAAACGAATGCTTCAGGAAGCCGTTGACGCGCTGTTCGACAACGGTCGCCGCGGACGCGTTTTGCGCGGTGCGAACAACCGTCCGCTGAAATCGCTTTCGGGCACGCTCAAGGGCAAACAAGGCCGCTTCCGGCAGAACCTTCTCGGAAAGCGCGTCGACTATTCGGGACGTTCCGTTATCGTTGTCGGCCCGGAACTGAAACTCCATCAGTGCGGTCTGCCGAAAAAGATGGCGCTCGAACTGTTCAAGCCGTTCATTTACAACAAGCTTGAGCGCGAGGGCCACGCCGCGACCATCAAGCAGGCCCGCGAAATGGTCGAACGGCAAGAGTCGATCGTCTGGGACATCCTCGAGGACGTCATTCGCGAACATCCGGTGCTGCTCAACCGCGCGCCGACGCTCCACCGACTCGGGATCCAGGCATTTGAACCGGTTCTCGTCGAAGGCAAGGCGATCAAGATCCATCCGCTCGTCTGCACGGCGTTCAACGCCGACTTCGACGGCGACCAGATGGCCGTTCACATTCCGCTTTCAGCCGAAGCGCAGATCGAAGCACGCGTTCTGATGCTCGCTTCGGAAAACCTGCTTTCGCCGGCATCCGGTCAGCCGATCACGGTTCCGTCACAGGACATCGTTCTCGGCGGCTATTACCTGACGCTCGGCCGCGACGGCATGAAGGGCGAGAACAAGATCTTCAGCTCGGTTGAGGACGTCCTGCTCGCGCTTGACTCGAAAGTCGTCGAAACACAGACGAAGATCAAGCTCCGCATCAAGGGCGAGTTGATCGACCTGACGCAGGAACACAACTCGCAGGACGTGATGCGCGGGACGATCCGCAACGTCGACCGCGTCATCGACACGACGGTCGGACGCGTCATTTTCAACGATCGCCTGCGTCGCGAAGGGATGCCGTTCATCAACGGAACGCTCAAGAAGAAAGGCCTGCAGTCGCTGGTCAACTTCTGCCATCTGCGTCTCGGCCACGAACAGACCGTCAATCTTCTCGACGATCTGAAGACGCTCGGGTTCCTGTACGCGACGAAGGCCGGAATGTCGATCGGTATCGACGACATGGTCACGCCGCCGAACAAGGGCGAGATCATCGAAAAGGCGCGTCAGGAAGTCGACAAGCTTCAGAAGCAGTACGAAGAAGCGACGATGACCAACATGGAGCGAGAGAACAAAGTGACCGCGATCTGGTCGGAAGTTACCGATCAGGTGGCGAAGGAAATGTTCCGCGCGATGAACGAGCGCGAGAAGAACCGTAACGAGCTCAACCCGATCCTCGTCATGGCCGATTCCGGCGCTCGCGGTTCGGAAGCTCAGATCCGTCAGCTCGCCGGAATGCGCGGCCTCATGGCCAAGCCGTCGGGCGAGATCATCGAAACGCCGATCGTCGCAAACTTCCGCGAAGGATTGAACGTGCTGCAGTACTTCATTTCGACGCACGGTGCGCGCAAAGGTCTGGCCGATACGGCGCTCAAGACCGCCGACTCGGGCTACCTGACCCGCCGTCTCGTCGACGTCGCGCAGGACGTCATCGTCGCCGAGCAGGACTGCGGAACGCTCAAGGGCGTTTGGTCGGAAGCGATCGTCCGCAACGGTGAGGTCGTCGAATCCCTTCGCGACCGTATCGTCGGTTGTACCGCGCTCGACGACATCATCGATCCGGTCGACGGAACGGTGATCGTCGAAGCAAACCAGGAGATCAACGAAGATCTCGCCGGTCAGGTGCAGCTTTCGGGTCTGCAGAAGGTACGAATCCGCTCGCCGCTGACGTGCGAAGCCCGCCGCGGTATTTGCGTCAAGTGTTACGGACGCAACCTCGCGATGGGACGAACCGTCGAGATCGGCGAAGCGGTCGGCGTCATTGCGGCGCAGTCGATCGGTGAACCGGGAACGCAGCTTACCATGAGAACGTTTCACGTCGGCGGTACGGCGCGTCTCGAACAGGAGACGAAACATATCGCGGCGATGGACGGAACGGTTAAGTATTCCGACGACATGAAGACGATCACGAACCGCGCCGGCGAGAACATCTCGATCCGTCGTCAGTCCGATCTGCTTCTGCTCGACGACCGCGGTCGCGAGGTCGCTCGCTATCAGATCGTTTACGGCGCGCACGTTCAGGTCAAGGACGGACAGAAGGTCAAGGAAGACGACATTCTCGCGACCTGGGATCCGTTCACCTTCGCGATCCTGACTGAAGTTTCGGGTACCGTGAAGTATCACGACCTGAGGGAAGGCAAGACGGTCGAAGAGGAAGTCGACAAGTTCTCGGGTCAGATCCGACTCGTGGTCAAAGACTCAGACGAGAAGAACCAGCCGCGCATGGAGATCCGTGACGGCAACAAGGTTCTCAAGACTTACCAGATGCCGATCCGCGCCAATCTGCTCGTCACCGACGGACAGGTCGTCGAGGCCGGCGACATCATTGCCAAGATCCCGCGTGAAACGACCAAGACGAAGGACATTGTCGGCGGTCTGCCGCGCGTCGTCGAGCTGTTCGAAGCGCGTCGTCCGGGTGAAACGGCGGTCATGTCCGAGATCAACGGCACGGTCAAGTTCGGTCCGATCGCGAAGGGTAAGCGCAAGCTCATCATCACCGGCGACGACGGTACCGAGCGCGAATACGACATTCCGCGCGGTACGCATATCAACGTGCAGGAAGGTGATCGCGTCAAGGCCGGTGAACCGCTCATGGACGGTCCGCTGAACCCGCATGACATTCTTCGCGTTCTTGGTATGGAAGCGCTCCAGACGTACCTGGTCAACGAGATCCAGGAGGTCTATCGTCTGCAGGGCGTGAACATCAACGACAAGCACATCGAGGTGATCGTTCGGCAGATGCTGCGCTGGGTCAAGATCAAGGAAGTCGGCGACACGGATTTCCTCCTCGAGGAACAGGTCGATCGTTTCCGTTACGAAGACGAGAACCGACGCGTTCGCGACGAAGACGGACAGGCCGCGGTCGCGGAACCGCTCCTGCTCGGAATCACAAAGGCGTCGCTCTCGACCGACTCGTTCATTTCTGCGGCGTCGTTCCAGGAAACGACCCGCGTTCTGACCGAAGCCGCGATCTCGGGCCGCATCGACTACCTGCGCGGACTCAAAGAAAACGTCATTATGGGTCGTCTGATCCCGGCCGGAACCGGTATGAAGTATTACCGCAACGTCAAGGTCGATTATGATCCGACAATGAATCAGAAGGTCGTCGACGAATACGACGAGGAATTCCCGGTCGTCACCGGCGGACTTGATCTGCCGGCGCCGATGGATGTTCCGGGCGTTGAAACTGACGGCTATGAAGGCGACGAGGTCGAAGAGGTCGAAGAATTCGACGAAGAACTCGAGCTCGACGCTGAAGAAGAACCCGATTTCGAGACCGAAGCGATCGGCGACGATCTCGGCGACGAAGACGAAGACTTCTAATCGTTGATTTGGATTGGTTTAGGATTGCGGAACAGGCTCAGGCCCGTTCCGCTTTTTTGTTGGCAAAAACAAATGTCGGAACCGAACGAACGGTTCAATCAAATTACGAAACAGAGGAAAGTTCCCCCCGCGAATCTACGCCAATGAACGCGAATCAAGCAGAGCATGAGCGTTGCAACTAGTTGAATCTTGCTGCAATTCTCCTTTCGTGACCCATTCCTGATCCACGTTCCTTCTGTTAGATGGCCATTTATTCGCGGTAACTCCCGGGCAAGAGTTTCTAATGCGTATTCGGGTTCGACGCCCGACGCGACGTACTACTATGACGGCGAGGGCCGCCGCGTCAAGAAAATTTCCTCGACCGAGACAACTGTTTTCGTTTACCGTGGAATCGGAAGAATGATCGCCGAGTACTCGACCGATCTGGCCAAGCGTGCGTGAGGTGTTATGAGAAAACGAGATTGCAGCAGTTCCAGTGCGATATTGGCGTCCCTTTGTCTTTCACTTTGGACACTGTTCGTCGGGTGCGATACGAATACGTCGATCACCGACGATTCGTTGTCGAACGTTAGTTCGGTTAACGTCTCGCAGTCGGCACAGTCATTTGACAACCCGAGTCCACCGCATAACAAGACGGTCTCTGAACTTGAAAAAAACAAGCAACGTTGGCTGGAAAAAGGGATTACGGACTACGACGTAACGGCAAGCATGTACCGGGGTGGAGAGAGTCGTTGGGCAGAGCCGGTCTTGATAAAAGTGCGAAATGGCGAAGTGGTCGCGACGGAATGCCTTGACGAAAGATCTCTAAAACTCGGGATGTCATGCGACGGATGGATGGACGGCTATATTAAGGTCAATACAGTCGAGCGAATGTTTGAGTTTCTTCAAAAAGGGTACGACGACGGGGCGACTGTCGACGTCAAGTATGATCAGGAATTCGGGTACCCGAAGAATTTGACTGTTAATTTTGAAACGAAAGGATCTGACAACTGGGAAACGCTGATTGTACGAAAATTTGTAGTCAGCAAAGATGCTTCGCGATAACTTGTGCGTTAGCTGGGAACCAGACAATTTTCGATTTGCGATTTTCGATTTGCGATTGGTCGAAAGTCACCTCTCGTGAGCTAGTCGAAAAATCCAAAATCCGTAATCCCAAATCCGAAATGTGTCGGCCTCTTCGAGACCTGCGAATGGTCCTATGAGTTTGAGCAATCCCAATCCAAAATCCAACATCCGAAATCCGCAATCCAAAGACGGCCTTCATCCGCAACCATGGGCGGAAAAGACCTAATCCTCAGTTTGGTCTAGTCAAACTCTTCCTGAATTCCCTGAAGGTGTGTTCGGATCCAATCAGCCAGTTCGATCTCGTTCAGTCTTCCTTCGGCCAGACTCCAAAACATAACAAACTTTTCCTCTTGGGACGCAACGAGATCCGATCCGTTCTGAATCAGAAACGTGCGCATGCAAACCAACGCGGTTCGCTTGTTTCCGTCAACAAAGGGATGGTTGCGGACTATGCCGAACGCCAGGGCCGCGGCGAGGTCCGCGATGTCCGGTTGTGTTCCGTACGCATGTAGATTCCTTGGACGATCCAAAGCAGACTTCAAAAGGCCCAATTCTCGCACTCCGACCGAGCCGCCGTGTTCGCTGATCTGCATCCCGTGAATTGCGATCACGGTTTCAAGACGTAGCCATCTGAAGGCGCCGGTCATTCGGCTAGTTTCCGAAGCGCATCGCGGTCTTCGCGCATTACCCGCACGGCAACCGAGAGCTGATCTGCAACTTCGGGATCATACGGAGTCAGTTCAATTCCGTTTGCCGTTTCGGTAACAAAAAGGGTGTCGCCTTTTGAGACTCTCAGCTTGCTGAGTATTTCCTTCGGAAGTATGACGCCGGTCGAGTTGCCGATAGTTGTGATCTTCAGGCTGCTGATCATGGGAAAAGTATAACACACGTTATAACAGATCCACTCGGGCGCCGACGGCGCAATCTTCAATTGACATCAAACCCGCAACGAACCGCGGAAGCCGCGCGCGGCGTAGTACGACGATGCGCCGTTGTGATAAAGAAAAATCGTGTCGTAACGGCGGTCGCAGAAGACGGCGCCGCCGAGTTTTCTGATCCGTTCCGGCGTTCTCACCCAACTTGAGGTCTTAAGATCAAACTTGCCCAATTTCTGCAGTTCCCGGTATTCGTCCTCGGTCAGGATCTCGATGCCGATCTCGGCCGCCATGTCGAGGGCGCTGTTTTCGGGCTTGTGTTCCTTGCGGGAATCGAGCGCCTCGCGGTCGTAGCAGAGACTTCGGCGTCCCGAGGGACTTTCGGCGGAACAATCAAAGAAGATGAACTCGCCTGT
>JAKQII010000171.1 GCA_029557535.1 Acidobacteriota bacterium | reverse complement strand
TGCGCCGCGGCCGTCGAGTTGCCGATCCCGCGCGTCAGGTTGACCGTTGTCGGACCCGTTTTCGTTGCCAGACAGAATTCCAGTCCGATCTGCACGACGACCGGCTCGGACGACCATGCGCTGACATCCCCAACGGTTGCGGATGTCGCGCTGTCTGAGATCGCCCCGTTCAGATACGTCTGCCGGAAATCGTCAAAGCGGACGATCGTCGCGGTCGTGTCAAGAGATGCGGGATAGTTCTGACCGAACGAAAAGCCGCAAAAAACCAGCCAGATTATGACCAACATTATGACCGGGCATTTTTTCTGCATATTTTCCACGTTACGCTGCCACCAACATTCATGGACGCAGAGCGTCCGCGGGGTCATTGTCGAAATCCGACAGATCCGCGAATGCGCCTTCAGTACCGTCAACCGTCGTTGCCGCCGAAGGGTCTGACCAACCGTCCGATCCGCCGTCCGAATAGGAATTTCGCCAGCGGTAGGAAATATCGACCGCGAACGCCGTTTTGGGATACAGAAACCAAGTCGCGCGCCCGATCGCGAACACGCGCGAGAAGACCGGCGAGGCACTTTCGATCGTGATTTCAAGGTTGTTGGCGTTCAGACCGTGCGCCGCCGGAAATTCGCACAGGATCATCCACGTATCCTTGTCGAACGAAAGAACGGTCGGAGCCGCGCCGATGGTCGGCACATCGGTATCGAGCGGGAATTTGGATTCCGCCTCCGTCGCGGCGGCCTCCGCTTCGGCGTAGCCGATCGCGGCGAGCAGATCGTTTTCGGCGCGGCTGAAACTCATAGTGTTCTCAACTCAAACAGCTTCCAGCGGATGCCCTGTCCGTGCGCGAAGCCGTAGGTCATGGTCAAGTCCGTTTCAAGAAAACCCAGTCCCAGAAGAATCCGTGCGAGGATCCAGTTCTTCCGCACGATCCAGCCGCGAATGACCGTGACGCCGCGGCGCAGCAGCAGCGAACGCAGCCGTGCGGCTTCGGCGACAAATTCGGCAGCCGGAATGCGCTCAAGAATCGAGAGATGAATCGTCATGCGGCGCGGGTCGCCGCCCGATTCCACGTAAACCAGGGCGCAGATACGGCCGGCGTTATCGAAAAGCGCGAAGATTTCCGCACAATCGAGCAGGAACGCGCGGAATTCATCGAGATCGGCGTTCCAGAGCAGGTTTGCCGAGCGAAACCACGACGGAAACGAGGATTCGACGCGCCATATCCGCTCGGCGTGCTCGAGAACTTCGTTGTCCGGTCTGATGTCTCGCCAGTTCATTCAGGAATGTCGCGTCGCCGCTGAACCGCCGTCCCGCTGGCGGCCGTGGCGTTGATGTCCGGTTGCGCGGGCGCGGCGGCGGTCTGCTGGATTCCGGCCGTACCGGTTTGCATTGCCATTTCGACGAGCAGTACCGCGTCTGCGTTGCTGTAAAGATCCGTAATCGTATCGGGGTTCGATTCGGGCGTGTCGTTGATCGGCATTACGCGCTCACCTCCAAAACAAGTTCGTCGATCCGGTCGGGATCGCCGCTGCCGTCCCATGTTCCGGCGAACCGGACGCACAGCAGATCGAGACGCCGGAGCGTGAACTTCTTGCGGAACTGGCGCGTGATCGAGGCGGCGTCCGTCAGGGTCACGCTCAGCAGCGCATTCGTGCCGGCCTCAATATCCGCGATCGACAGGGAGCCGCCGTCGCGCGTGCCGTGAAACTGAAGCGCGCCGTCCGAGAACTTGCCCGTCACGCGGGCTGCCGTGATCTTTTTCGTGCGCATCTCCTCACCGGCATCGCTCGGGGTGATCGCGAAATAATAGTCGATCGGTTTGCCGTTGGCTTCGTTGTAGCGCAGCGTCGCCAGTTCATAGGCGCCGGTAGTGTCGTTCCAGCCGCCGACGAGCATTTCGAGCCGGTTGCCGATGATCTCGGCCGCCGAAACGATCATGTCGCGCGTCGGGGACGACAATTCGATGATCGGCTGCCAGGCGTTAGTGACGAGATCGAGCGGCAGAATTTCCGAGATCCAGTAGCCGTCCGCATTTTTGCGCGTCGCGGATGAAATGATGCACAACTGCTGCTTGTACGGATCATTTTTCACGAAAACAAGTCCGTCGGACCAATCTTCGGTGACATCCTCGACCGCGGCCGTGAGCTCGAACGGATTCGCGTAGGCGTCGGCATTGCGCGGCGACATGAGCAGCTTGCCGCCTGACCAAACGAACACGTCGCCGTGGATCGTGCATATCTGGTGCGGGGAAATGCCGCCCTTTGTCCAGAACGGCCGCGAGGTGAACGGCAGGTCGTAGCCGGTGGGAATCAATCGGGCAATTTCGGTCCGCCCGGTGGCCGCGATGAAGGGCACGGCGGTTTCCGTCAGGCAAAACAACCGGCCAAGTCCCGCCGCAAAACCGTTGATCTGTCCGCCGACGCCGACGCGCCAATCGGCCGGGTAGCCCTCGAAGTTCGACTGCTTCGCCATGAGGACATAATTGCCCGGATTCGAACCGGTCTTGGTGTCGGTCCGCGTGTTCCCGAACGCCGAGAGCGCCATCGGATAGCTGGCGAACTCCGTCACGAACTCACATTCCGGGGGCGGATCGTTGTCGCCCGAGATAATGGCACCGAGCTCCTCGTCCAGCACGGCAAAGGCCGCCTGGTGAGATGAATCGAGGTCGGTCAGCAGAATGTTGGTCGCGAACCGCCAGGGGCCGTTCGCCGCGTTGTTCACGTTGACCGCCGCAACGTCGCCGCCGGAATTCGACTGGTAAATCCTGATCCCGTCCGCATTCGCCGGGATCGAATACAGCACATGCGTTCCGCCGCCGGCCGCGCTCGTGAAAGTGACGGCGGTTCCGGCCGTCGCAAGTGCGGCGGTCCGTGCCAGTTTGAGGTTGTCCGCGTCAACCTTGATGACATAGAACGTCCGCACGCTTTCGAGCGGCGAACCGGTTCCGGCATCGACCGGCAGCGCACCGCTGAAATTGCGCAATTTGACCGGATCGCCGGTTTCCCGGCCGTGTCCCGTGATATTGAGATTGCCGGTGCCGGTCGTCACGGCGGCGTCCAGAAACGTTTTGATCGCGTATGGAATCGTAAAATCGACGATCGGACGCTGGTTGGCGGACAGGTAGAAAGTGCCCGGGGGCGTGGTTTGCATTTTCTGGATCTCGGACGGATTCGAAAACCCCTTCGTGACCGAGTTGTACCACGCGAAATAGAACGAATAGTAGCCTTTGAGCATGCCCCGTCCGCCCGTTGCGGTCGGGTCCATGTCGGGGATCGCCGGAAC
>JAKQII010000139.1 GCA_029557535.1 Acidobacteriota bacterium | reverse complement strand
GCAAACTCATAAACGACTATTCCGAAGCCGGAGATTTCATTGAATCGCCCGCGTGGACAGACAGCCAGATGCTCGGCAAGACCGAGCGCGGACGGATCGGCGCGTCGCTCGACGACGAGATCCGGCGCGGCGACGGCAGTCTGATCGGCCAGCGGCTCGGTGTTTACAAACTTACGAAAGAACTCGGCCGCGGCGGCATGGGCGCCGTCTATCTGGCAGAACGCGACGACGGCGAGTTTCGCCAGCGCGTCGCGCTCAAAGTGATCAAGCGCGGCATGGACACGGATTTCATCGTTCGCCGATTCCGCAACGAACGGCAGATCCTCGCGACGCTCGATCATCCGAACATCGCGCGCCTTCTCGACGGCGGCACGACCGACGACGGACTGCCGTTCTTCGTTATGGAGTTCATCGAAGGCATGCCAGTTTACCGCTATTGCGACGCCGAGCGGCTTTCCGTATCGCAGCGGCTCGAACTGTTCCGGAAGATCTGTTTCGCCGTCGATTACGCGCATCAGAACCTCATCATCCACCGCGACATCAAGCCGTCGAATATTCTGGTTGCGCCGGACGGAACACCAAAGCTGCTCGATTTCGGGATCGCAAAGATCCTGAATCCCGAACTAGCCTCCGACTCGATCGATCCGACCGCGACGTCGATGCGGATGATGACCCCCGAATACGCGTCGCCCGAGCAGGTCCGCGGTGAGGCGGTGACGATCGCCAGCGACATTTACAGCCTCGGGGTTTTGCTCTACGAACTTCTCACCGGACATCGGCCTTACCGGCTCAAGAACCGCGCGCTGCATGAAATCGCCCGCGTCATCTGCGAGGAGGAGCCGGACGCTTTGGGATCGAGCCTGACGCGCGACGAGAATCTCGTTCCAACGAGCGATTCAGAAAAGATCACCGCCGATGAAATTTTCGAAAATCGCGGGTCGGACCTCGATTCCTTGCGCCGGGAATTCGCCGGCGATCTCGAACGCATCGTCTTCAAGGCGATGCGGAAGAGTCCGCACGAGCGCTACAAATCGGCGGCCGATTTTGCTGAGGATATCCTGCATTTTCTCGAAAAGCGCCCGGTCATGGCGGAAGATTTCTACGCTTCATCGATCCGCATTCCGCGTACGATCACCCGCGATCCGGAAGGCGAGATCTCGATCGCGGTTTTGCCCTTGAAACTGCTGGGCGGCGGCGTGCGCGAAGACACCGGCGACGAATTCCTCGGTATCGGTCTTGCCGACGCGCTGATAACTCGGCTTTCGAACATCAAGCGGCTGGTCGTTCGCCCGACGAGCAGCGTGCTGCAATTCGCCGCCGCAGACAGCGATCCGTTCGCCGCCGGACGCGAACTCGGCGTTGACTTCATCCTCGACGGCAACATCCGCCGGGCCGGCGACCGTCTGCGCGTCACCCTTCAATTCCTGAGCGTCGCCGAGAACGCGGCCCGCTGGGCCGAAAGTTTTGACGAACGGTTCCTCGACGTCCTCGAGATCGAAGACTCCATCTCCGAACGCGTCGTCAAATCGCTCGTTCCGCAACTAACTGGCGAGGAGGAAATACAACTCCAGAAGCGCGGTACGAATTCGCCGGATGCGTACGAGGCGTACTTACGCGGACGATTCTACTGGAACAAGTTCACGCCCGAATCGCTGGCGAAAGCGCATGACGAATTCAAGCGCGCGATCGATCTCGACCCAAAGTACGCGCCCGCCCACGTCGGACTTGCCGATTCGTTCCTCTGGGGATGCATTTATGGGATCATTCCGTCGGCGACGGCGCTCGATTCCGCAGAGCAGAACGCAAAACGCGCGATTGAGCTCGACGGGAATCTAGGCGAGGCATATGCATCGCTCGCATTGGTCGCGCAGAACCGGACGCAGTGGGCGGAAGCAGATAGACTCTATTCGATCGCGAGGCGGATGTCTCCGAATTATCCGCAGATCCACGAATGGACGGCGGCGCTGATGATCGGAACCGGCCGGACCGAGGACGGCATCCGCGAAAGTACGACGGCGTACCGGCTCGACTTCTTGTCGCCCCGGACGAAAACGCTGCACGCCTGGGCGCTATACCAGTCTCACCGTTTCGAAGAAGCCCTCGCGGTCGCGCGCGAGATCCTCGAACTCGACGAGGTTTATCCGCAAGGCTATTCGCAGATCGGCCTGAGCCTGCTGGCGCTTGGTGAGTCTGAAGAAGGGCTGACGTACATCCGCCGGTTTCATGACTTGATCCCGAACTCGGCGATGTCGAAGTACGAATTGGCCCACGCTCTCGTCGCCAACGGCCTCCGCGCCGAAGCCGAGGAGGTCGTCAACGAGGTCGTGGCGATGGCCGAAAGGGAACACGTCAAGCCGTATTTTCTGGCGATGGCTTATCTCGCGGTAGATCGCGTCGATGACGCCTTCCGTTGTTTCGAACAGGCCGGTCGCGAATACGAACCGTGGATGGTCTGGTTCGCGACCGAACCGATGATGCGGTCTATCCGGAACGATTCGCGCTACTTCGAAATTCTTCGGCATTACAACAATCCGATTCTCGATCGCGAATCCACGTTCGAACCTGACGAAACGGCGCTCAAAACTTCGATCGCCGTCCTTCCGCTCAACATCCTTCATACCGGCACGACCGGCGAAAGCCAAGAGGAATTTCTCGGGATCGGACTCGCCGATGCGCTGATCAATCGGCTCAGCGGCGTCAAACGGCTGATCGTCCGTCCGACAAGTTCGGTGATCAGGTTCAACGGTCAGAACGATCCATTCGAGGCGGCGTCACGATTGGAGGTCAGCTACGTCGTAGATGGAAATCTGCGTCGCGTCGGAAAACGCATCCGCGTTTCGATCCAGTTGTTGAGCGCGTCGGAACGGACGACGGTTTGGGCAAAATCGTTCGACGAGGAACTGACCGACGTTCTGGCGCTCGAAGATTCGATCTCGAAACAGATCGCCGAGGCGCTCGTTGTCAAACTCACCGGCAATAGCAATGATCGAGTCGCTAGCCGCGGAACGAACAATGCCGAGGCCTATGAAACCTATCTGCGCGGCCGTTTTCACTGGCATCAATATACGGCGGACGGGCTGGCGAAATCGCTCGTCGCTTTCTACGAGGCGATCGCTCTCGACCCGAACTTCGCGGCGGCTTATGCCGGCGTTGCCGATTATTACAATTTTCTGAGCATTTTCGGGATCATGTCGCCGGCCGAGACGTTTCCCGCAGCCAAGGAAGCGGCGGTCAAGGCGATCGAGCTCGAAGATACGCTCGCCGAGGCATATACGTCGCTGGCGGTGATCGCGCTCGGATACGATTGGGATTTCGACGCGGCGGAGAATTACCTCAAACGCGCGGTCGAGCTCAATCCGAACCTTTCCGAAGCCTACAACTGGTTCGGTCAGCTCTATACGGTTCTCGGACAACATGACCGCGCGATCAAGGCGATGGAGAAGGCCGAGCGGCTGAACCCGCAGTCGGCATCGTTGAGCGTCGCGCACACGATCGTTTTGCGGAACGCCCGGCTCACGGACCGGTCGATCGCGAAACTGCGCCGCGCGATCACGCTCCATCCGAACAACCCGACCGCGCTGGCAGGATTCGGCTGGTTCATCAGGGACATCGAAGATACGCGCGAAGTGATCGCGAATTGCCGGAAGGCAGTCGAACTGAGCCAGCGGCAAAGCCTTCCGGTCTATGCTCTGTCGTACAGCCTGGCGGTCGTCGGAGAAACGAAGGAAGCGCGCGAACTGCTTGCCGAACTCGATGAACGGCGACAGCAGCAATACGTCCCGCCGATCTACAACTCGTTGATCTACATAGAGTTGGGTGATCGCGACGCGGCGTTCGAATGGCTTGAACGAGCGTTTGACGAGCACGACTATTGGGCGACATATGTCCGCGTCGAGCCCCGTTTCGATTCGATCCGCGATGATCCGAGGTTCATCGCGCTCGCCGAGCGTCTCGGACCGATGCCGGAAGACGAAATTCACCAGTCGCAGGTCGCCACCAAGATCCTTTCGGTTGAAACGCGCAATCCGAAAACCGTTGAAACAGGGGAAGTTACGCGGGAAGTCGGACGAAGCGGCGGCCTTTTCAGGGTCGCGGTCGGTGCCTTTCTCGCAGTTGCGGTCATGTTCATCGGCTGGTCCGTTTATCGGATGTTCTATCCGCGGAACGAGGTCGTTTACATCAATCGGCCAAATCTCGCGAGTGAGCCGGTTGGCGTCAAAACAATCGCCGTGCTGCCGTTCAAGACAGACATGCACACTCCTGATGAGCAGGGACTCGGGCTCGGACTCGCGGAATCGATACACCGCAAGCTCGGACAGGCGCGCGGATTGTCGGTTCGGGCGGCGTTGCTGAACCTGCCCGACGAACAATCTCCGGCGAAACTCGGAGAGATCTTCGGAGTCGCTTACGTGCTGCGCGGAACGCTGCACGAGGCCGGCGACAAGGTCGAAGTGCTCGCCGAACTCGTCGATACGAAATCCGAAAACGTGATCTGGAACAGGACGTTCAACGAGAAATTGGGGGATTTTCCGTCGCTCCAGGTCGCGATCGCCGATCAGGTGCTCAACGCATTGACCATCGAGCTGACGTCCGCCGAGCGTCAACAGATCGACAAGACCTACACCGAAAACTCGGAAGCGTACCAACTGTATCTGGCTGGCCGCTACCTGATGTCGAACCGGTCGGCTGAGAATTTGAGAAAGGCGATCAGCACTTTCGAGAAGGCGCGCGACGCCGATCCGAACTTCGCGCTTGCGTATGCGGGGCTCGCCGACGCCTGGTCGCTGCTCAATCTCTATCAGGTTCCGCCGCCGGACGAGGCGTACGGAATAGGCAAACAGAACGCGATCAGGGCGTTGGAACTCGATCCGAACCTTGCCGAGGCGCACGCGTCGCTCGGCTACATTCTGCTCTACGGTGAATACCGGCGCGGCGAAGCAGTAAAGGAGCTCGAGAAAGCGGCTGAACTCAATCCTTCGTACGCAACCGCCCATCACTGGCTGGCGTTGGCTTATACGTCAATGGGGCGCTTTGACGACTCGATCGCGAGCATCAACAAGGCGATGGACATCGAGCGCCGCTCGGCGATCGTTCACACGGCGGCGGCGCTGATCTACAATTACGCCGGCCGCCCGGAAGAGGCGCTCAAATTTGCCGGGCAGGCGCTTGAACTGAATCCGGGACTGGTTCCGGTGCATAAGTCGATGCGGATCATATACGAGTCGACGGGCAATTACGTCGGAGCGAGTGCCGCATACGAGAAGGAACGCTTGTATGCCGGCGGCGACAGCGAAAATGATCCGGGCTGGCTGATGATCACGGCGCAGGTCCAGGCGATCGGCGGCAAGCGCGACGAGGCGTTTGCGAGTCTGAAAAAGGCCGAAGCGGCGCCGATCGTCAAGAACAATGCCCGGGCCTATGCCGACGAGATGGCGATTGCCTACGCGATGCTCGGCGACGCCGACAACGCCGTCCGCTGGCTCGCCCGTGCCCGCGAGGTCCGCTCGTACAGTTTGAACTTCGCGGCCGTCGAACCGCGATACGCGAAGATCATGAGCGATCCGCGGTTTGTTGAGTTGACCAAACTGGAAAAGTAGAAAGTAGAAAGTAAAAGGTAAAGGAGCCCAAGTGTAAAGTGCTCTTCACACTCTTCGACTTTTTTACCTTTTCACCTTTTACCTTCCTACGATCCCATTCTTTCTTTCCAGCTTTGCGGATTGCTGCCGTCGTCGAGGCGGACCATCGTCACGGCGCCGGGCGCCGGACAGACGAGCGTGCAGAGGTTGCAGCCGACGCATTCGTGTTCGTCGACGACAGGGAACTTGTTCTCGTCAAAGCTGAAGCATTGGTGCGCGCCGTCCTCGCACGCGATGTAGCAAAGATTGCACTTGACACATTTCTCGTTGTTGACGCGCGCGACGACCTTGTAGTTGAGGTCGAGATGTCCCCAGTCGGTCACGCGGTCGACCGATTTTCCGACAATGTCGTTGACCGACGCGAATCCCTTCTCATCGAGATACGCGTTGAGGCCGTCGATCATGTCCTCGACGATCCGGTAGCCGTAATGCATCACCGCCGTGCAGA
>JAKQII010000122.1 GCA_029557535.1 Acidobacteriota bacterium | reverse complement strand
CCGGGTTGTCCTCACTGATGTACTCGTCCAACGAAACCGGAAACAACACCTGCTGCTCTCTGGCAACTCCTCGGATATATCCCATACAAGGAATATTCTAACCCGAAATGCTAGAATCGCTACTGTTTTGACACGGCCTCGTCAGCGGGCGGACACGAAAGGGGAAAGGGGAAAACGGGAAAAGGGGAAAAGTCAGTACCGCCTGCGTTAGCGGGAGGATACTTTGCGCTTTTCGTCCTCTACGTGTCGCCGACAAACCGGTACCCGACGCCGCGGACCGTCTGAAGAATACGCGGATTGTTGGGTTCGACTTCCAGATGCCGGCGGAGACGGACGATGAAATTGTCGATCGCTCTCGTGTCAGTATCGCCGTGTAGTTCCCAAACGTCCTCAAGGATAGTCTTCCGCGAAACGGCCGTCCCTTCGTGCTCGATCAGGTAGCGAAGAAGTTTCGCCTCCATCAGCGTCAGTTGCACAACGGCCGTCCCGGTGTTCAGTTCAAGATTGTTGAAGTCGATCGTCTTGCCGTCGATCTTCACGATTCCGTCGACGATGGTTTCGTCCGATCCGCGTTCGCGCATGAACCACTCGCGCCGTCGCAGCAAGCCGTTCAGACGTGCCTGAAAGACGGCGAGGTCGAACGGCTTCGGAAGATAATCGTCGGCGCCGGCCGCGAATCCCTTTAATACGTCTTCTGAATTCCCGAGCGCCGTCAGCATCAGAATCGGAGTGTAATTCCTTTCGGCACGAAGCGCTTCGGCGACCTCGAAGCCGTTCTTCTTCGGCATCATCACGTCGAGGACGATCGCGTCGAACGACCGTTCATTCAGGACATCGAGTGCTTCGTCGCCGTCGTACGCGCACGCGACATCGTAGCCGTCGGCCTCAAGATTGAAGCGAAGCCCCTCGACAAGGTGCTTTTCGTCTTCGACTATCAGGATCTTTGTCATTTTCGATTTGCAATCTGCTATTTGCAATTTGTTTTATCAATTGCAAATTGGCAATTGAAAATTGCAAATCCCCCTCACCCCTCACCGCTCACCGCTCACCGCTCACCGCTCACTGCTCACCGCTCACTGACCACTGACCACTGACCACTGACCACTGACCACTGCTCACTGCTTGGGCAATTGTACGATGAAAGTCGTTCCTCTGCCTTCACCCCGACTTTCGGCCCAGATCCGGCCGCCGTGTTTTTTGACTATCGACTCGACGATCGACAACCCGAGCCCGGTTCCTTTTCGTTGCTGCGTTGCGCCGTTGACCGCGCGATAGAACCGCTTGAATACTCGTTTCAACTCGCTTGGGTTGAGCCCGATCCCGTTGTCCTTGATCAAGACCTCGACGCGCTTGTCGTTTGAGTTCTTCACCCGCACCGTCACCTTAGGGTCATCGGCCGAGTACTTTACGGCGTTGTCGAGCAGATTACTGAACACCGTTCCAATCTCCGCACGGTCAGCGAAAAGAAGAACGTCCTCGGTAGACGGAGTCAGTTTGATCACGGAAGGATCGAGGTGAAAGTTCGCCTCGATAGTCGACACGGTTTCGGCGAGCAGATCGTTCAGGCTGAACTCCGAAAGATTCAGCATCCGGTGTTTTTCGCGCGTGCGCGACGCTTGAAGGACCTGTTCAACGGTTCCGAGCAGACGGTTCGAATCGGTCAGCATCACATCGTAAAATTCGGCCCGTTTATCGGGAGCGACTTCGCGAGCCTTGAGGGTTTCGAGATAGAGCTTGATCGACGCGATCGGCGTCTTCAGTTCGTGCGTCATCGCATTCAGAAAGGCGTCCTGCTGTTCGTTGCGCCGGATCTCGCGGACAAGGAAAATCGTGTTCAGAACGAGCCCGGTGATGATCACCGCGAAAAAGACAATGCCGAAAACGAGCAGCGCGACTTCGCGCAGGTTGAGCAGGATCCAGCCGACGTTAAGTGCGACCGCCAGCGTGATCAGGCAGATGCCGAGAATGAGAAAGAATATCGTCGATTTTCGCCTTCGCACCCAGAGAGTATAAAAGGAGAAAAGGGGAAAAGGGAAAAAGGGGAAAAGGGAAAAAGGGGAAAAGGCAAAAGTAGGGTCGGAGATGTCGAATCAAATCAAATCAAAAATCGCTCCGGCTTTTGCTTTTCACTTTTTACCTTTTCCCCCTTTTCCCTTTTCCCCTTTTCCCCTTTTCCCCTTTTAAGCCGCTTTCCTCAGCGTCGTTTCTTCCTTGGCGTTGAGATCGTAAGCGTAGATTTCGGTCGCGAGGCCAAGTTTTTCCATGGCCTTGATCTGGATCCAGTTGATGTCGAATTCCTTCCAGGTCAGTCCATGGCGCGCCGAACGCGGATAGGCGTGGTGGTTGTTATGCCAGCCTTCGCCGAACGTGACGGCGGCGATCAGGAAACTGTTTGTCGAAGTGTCACGCGTCTCGAATCGGCGCGAACCCCAAGTGTGCGTCCACGAATTGACAAGCCACGTCGTGTGCCAGCCGATGACGGTACGGAGTCCGACCGCCCACATGACCATCGTCCAACCGCCGATCGCGAAGCAAACAACACCGGCGAGAACCGACGAAAGCCAATAGTAATCGTTCATCACGCGGAGCGGACGTTCCTTCATCAGATCCGGCGAGTAGCGCGTCATCACCGCTTCGGGCTGGATCTGCGCCGTACCCTTGAAGATCCATCCGATGTGCGCCCACCAGAGGCCGCCTTCCGGCGAATGCGGATCCTTGTCAGTTTCGGTGAAGGCGTGGTGAAGCCGATGCGTCGTGACCCAGGAGATCGGACCGGACTGCAGCGCCATCGTTCCGAAGAACGCAAGGGTGAACTCAACCCACTTCGGTGTCTTGAATCCGCGGTGCGTCAGCAGCCGGTGATATCCGAGGCCGATTCCGAGGCTGTTCGCGACCCACCAGAGGAGCACGAACGCGGCCAGATTCTGCCAACTGAAAGTAAACAGCGCGGCGGCCGCGCCGATATGGAACAGGCTGACCGCAATGATCGTGTTCCAGTGGATCTTGTTCGATTTCGCACTCGAAATCTCGATGACGTTTTGCATAAGTATCCTCTCTACAATTGCTTTAGATGTACGCTAATTGCAATCCTAACAGGATTTTACGGTCCAAATTGTAAGAGTTTTGTAATCAGTCGTCAGTGGTCCGCGGGTTGGGCGGCGAGACGGATCTCGCTCGCCCATCCGAAGCGTTCAAAGATCCGGATCGTGAGCCAGTTCTGATCGAATTGGAACCGTCCGAGACCGTGACGCGCCGATGACGGAAACGCATGATGGTTGTTGTGCCAGCCCTCGCCGAACGTCAGCAGCGCGATCGCGAGGTTGTTCGTCGAATCGTCGCCGGTCGCGTGCGGGCGCGCGCCCCACGTGTGCGTCGCCGAGTTCACGAGCCACGTCGAATGCCAACCGAAGACGACGCGTCCAAAGACTCCCCAAAGCGCCATTGGCCAGCCGCCGATCGCGAAAAGCAGCACCCCGGAGATCAGCAGCGGCGCGTAATAGAATTTTGCCAATGCGACGTGAAACCGGTCCTTCATCAGGTCCGGAACGTATTTCTTGAGCGTCGCCGCGTCGTGGTCGTTGGCCGTTCCGTAAACGATCCAGCCGAGATGCGCCCACCAAAAACCGGGCCGGGTCGAATGCGGATCACCCTCCTTCTCGGTGAACTGATGGTGGATGCGGTGCGTCGCGACCCATTTCGGCGCGTCGTCCTGAATTGCCATCGCGCCGAAAACGGTCAGCGTGTACTCAAGCCATTTTGGCGCTTTGAAACTCCGGTGCGTCAGCAGGCGATGGTATCCGAGTCCAACCCCGAGACTGCCGACGATCCAGTTGCCGATAAGGAGCGCCGCCAGATTCTGCCAGCTGAAGTAGAAAAGACCGACTGCCGCGAGCAGATGGAAACTCGTGACGATCGATAGATTTTTCCAGTTGATGTTTTGTAAATGACTGCCCTGGTTGGAGTTTTGCATGGGTAATGATCGCGTGCGACCTTTACCAGACTAACAGACTCCGCGACGCCGTAACGTAAGAGAATTGTAAGACTTGCACCGCTTCGCCATCTTCGCGGCGACCGATAAGCTATGCGACTGTCTGCGTGGAGCAACCTTCCGCGCTGTCGTACCGTCGGCGTCAGCACAAAAAGCCGGTCGCCTCTCGCTTACCCGCCATTCAGTAGATCCAGATATCGGCGACGTTTTCCTGGGCCGTCAGATAAGTCGAAAGCGCCGAGCCCGAGTAGAGTCGATCGTACCCAAGGAGGCTGACGCGAGGAGCCCGACAACAAAACGAGCTCTGCTCGACGCAGCCGTCGAGTGGGCGCGTGGACGTGACATTGAGTTGCTGATTGTATGGCCCGGCGACGAGGCAGTGGGTCTGTACAGGCGTGCGGGATTTGTACCGGCAGCCGATGTGCTGCAGCTGCAACTCCGCGACTACTACGATCCATCGTGGTCAGATCGTGCCGATTAATCCACGGCGCGCCAAGCGCGGCCCAACTAACGAATGCAGCGGAGCGCGCACGCTGAATCAGCGCGCTGGGTTTCACTAGGACGCCGAACGCTGCGACGCTACTTATTGAAGAGTCTCCGCATCATATGTCTAAACACAATTGATCCGAGGTGCGCGATTTGTGTACAAGCCAATAAACATTGCCGTCTACTTTTTTGCTCTATTTTCGTCTGTTGTGACATTATCGGCACAACAACCGGTCGGCTCGGTTTCGGGGACTGTCACGGACGAGAAAAATACGGTCATTCCCGGTATAACTTTGGAATTTCGGCTGGAGTCGGGAACCGAAACCAACACCTATAAGACTGTCCGTGTCAGCGACGAGAACGGCAACTTCAAGGTAGAAAATCTTCCGGCCGGAATCTACAGTGTCAAAGCTGAGCTCTTGGGACGTTCCTACGAGAACAACGCAGTGCGCGTGTATCCGTCCCAAGATACAAAGCTGGAGATCCGATTGACCTACAGAGGATGCGAGCGAGTATCGGAAGACGAAACCGTCCAGTTATCCGATTCCGACAAAGCAGACATTGTTAATCGGTTGCTTGAACTGTCGCTGTCGCAAGGGAACGTTCCGGATTTTGAAATGCTCAAGGGACAGAAAGGCGCGATCATCGTTTCGGCCGCGAACATAAAGGCCGAATGGCTCAGACCGCTTCCGAACTTGAACATTACCGTTTTGGATCAAAGCGACATTCAGGAAAAGGCCGACCGAAAGGGCGATTTTCTGTATATCTCAGTCGGCAAGTTTGAAGTTTCCGGCAAGTGCGTGATCGTCACGCTGAACAATTCGTGGGCGGTCGGCAAGAAATCCGGCAGGGGCTATCTCAGCGGCGGCGGTTTGGTCTTTGTCTTTCGAAAAGAATCGGGAAAATGGATCGGAGAGTCGGTCGGCGGCTGGATCTCCTGAATGGTTGCGAACGCTTTCGGTTTGGAGTTCCGGCTTTGAGGTGTATCTCCGGACTGGAGCGCGAGCGTCCCGCTTGCATCGTCGCGCAGCGGCGAATGAGAGTATGACTTGCCCGCGAATCACGCGAAAAGACTCGAAAAAGAATTTCGTGATACTTCGTGGTCGCACCCGGGTTTATCCACGAAGGACGCGAAGTTTTCACGAAGAAGAATTACAGGTCTTGAGCCGCCGGGAATAATTTGCCCGCGAATCACGCGAAAAGACGCGAAAAGGGGCTTCGTTTTACTTCGTGCGACTTCGTGGTCGCATCCGGGCTTTTCCAAGAAAGGACACGAAGTTTTCACGAAGAAGAATTACAGGGTTTCATAAGGAATCTGTGATAGATTGCTTCTGCACCATGGAGAAAGGGAACACGCAATCGACGCCCGGCTATTCGGGATACGATCGACCACCTTGCTGAACTCAACCAATACATTCGCGGCGTGAGCGCGGCCAGCGAGGTGTTTTGATCGGCGACCGTTAAACGGTGAAAGTCACTATGCCCAAACTCAATCTCATTCTTTCAATCCTCTTCTTTGCAACAATTGCGGCGCTTTCCGGACTGGCGCAAACGAAGATCGATTCGTATGGTCGGTTGCCGACCGATGACGAATCGGCGCACCTCGACCGGTTTCGGATCGAACTCGCGCGCCGGCCCGAAATGCGCGGTTACGTTGTCGGTTACAACAACGATTCGACGGTTCCCCGCGGCGCGTTCCTGCGGAGACTGTACGGTGACCGGGCGTATCTGAATCGCGGATTGGAACCTGATCGATTGTCGGTGATCGACGGCGGATATCGCGACAACCTGACGATCGAACTTTGGATCGTGCCGGCGGACGCAAAGCCACCCGTTCCGGAACCTGCCCCATCTCCCGTCCGCGATCGGACAAAGAAGTTCCTTTTCGACGAAGAGTGTCTGGAATGCTCGCCGGCGGTCTTTTTGGACCTGTCCGCGTTTGAGTCCGGTCTCGGATTTTACGCGGCCGAACTGGGTCGCGAAGGTCGCGGTGAGATGATCGTACGGCCGAGCCGGACGTATTCGTCCGCGCAGGCACTGGCAGATGCGCGCCGCGCTCGACGCAAATTGGCCCGGGAATTCGGAATCGCGCAAAATCGAATCGATATCAAACTCGCGAAACGAAATAAAGAAGACGTCGCGATCGTCGAATTCTGGGTGATTCCAAGGACGAAATAGGATTATGGAAAATCAACTCCCTGACTTTACCGGCAAATCGGTCGTGTTTTACGCAACCATGCCGCCCGGTGCGCCGGATTGGCTGGTCGAAGGTATCGTGCTCGAGTCGGCTTCGTTCGAGTTGCAGAACGATCGGGTTTTCGTCGTCGGGCGGACTCCTCCGCAGGACGACGATGATTCCGAAAGCGATTGGAACGCCGATCGGCAGGCCGCGATTGCGTGGGATTCTGTCTACTACTATGTCGTTATGACGACGCACGAGTATCGCGAGGCGAGGAAGTTGCAGGCCGTCGGGGATTCGGCATTTGAGCCGGAAGACGGATCGGAGCCGGACGGCGTCGCGAAATCGACCAGGAACGTCCTGGCAAGCCTGTCGTTGTTCCTGATCGGCGTCGTCATCCCGATCGCGATCGTGATCGCGCTGATCTTATGGATCGTAAAGATGATGTGACGGAAATTGGACCGGGGGACATCCACTCGAACAAATGCTGACACCAGACGGGAACATGAAACCGTGGCACGATATGACCGCTGATGAGCGTCAGAACGATCAAATGCGGCATTTCCCGAAAATGCTCGGACGATGGAAAGGGGGATACGCAAGATTTTGGAGCTATTTCGTGACTCACCAGTCGCTGAAGATCCGGATCGAAATGGCAGGAGTCAAGGGGAATTTGGAGATTCGGTGTATCGCGAATCATATCTGCGGTCCGACCTTTTGGGAGAATTCGGATGTTCAGATCACTCTGGAGCCGGGGTTAGGGTACGTGATCGAAGATCGCGCGGCTGGTGTTCGCATTATCGCCGACTCGGTTGATCTTGCTGAGAATGTAAAGCCCATTTACTAGGGAATGCCGAACTCAGCCGACTGATCGGCCGATCGAAGAGTTGCCGTATGAATAACGGATCGAACTGGAGCAGTTTGCTGATCGCCGGCTGGGCAGGTTTCATTATCGCGACGGCCCTGTTTATCGGACTTTTGTTGGTCTGGCGCCGCGCCGCGCGGAAGGCAGTCACGGCGAATCATGAGAGTCGGGCGTTTGGTTCGGATTCAATCGCCATGGAGATCGAACAGCATCGAAACGACCTTAGGGAACTCGTCGGACGACTCGATTCAGAGTCTAGGGCGGCGCTCGAATTCGCAGCCGCTGAAACTCATTCACGGCAGCAATATGACGTCGAGATCGAGCACTTGCTCTTGGGCTTGTCCCGAAGCGATTCCTTCGCCGGCTTAATCGGGAACCCGGATCTTGCCGCGGAATTGAAAAGTGATCTGGAACATGGAATCTCCCGCTTCAGGTCAGGTCACATCGGCAATCCGGCAATGTCGGATGCACTCGTCTACCTTCTCGGGCAGGCGTCGCTGATTGCGGCCGGGCAAACCGATGACGGCGTGATCCGGTCGGAGCATTTGGCGTATTGTCTTGTGAACGAGGCAGAACTCAACGAGGTGATCGGTCGATCGACAAAGGTGTTTTCGAAGCTCGCTTCAGAGTCCGGCAAATGAAAACGCCGCGCCCTTGGATAAGTTGGAGGTTGAAATGCTTAGAACAGTCCTCAGTATTGTCCTGATTTGTCTTGTGGTCTTCTCAGTCTGCTGCGGTGTGAAACAGCCGGACAACTCGAATCTCGCGATAAATGTTAGTCCCAGCGACGCGGTTCCTTCCAGCCCGGATCCTTCTGAGAGGAAGTCTGTCGATTATTTCGCTCACATCAAACCCGAGCATCGGGAGGTTCTCCGAGGATGGTTGAAATCAAAACCGTATTTGCGACCGGCGGTCGAGGAGATTGACAACAGCATTTTCTCTGAGCAATACAAGCCGTATTTCGACGAGAATTATCGGGTTCTCCGCGAGACGCTCGGCGACGGCAATTATCAGTACTATTCGGTTGGCGACATGAATCACGACAAGACCGCTGATTTTGCCGTACTCTTGGTCGATACCCGCCAACAAAACGATGGAGACAGGTTCGCGTTGGCGATCTTCAACGCTCCGTTCAAGTCA
>JAKQII010000102.1 GCA_029557535.1 Acidobacteriota bacterium | reverse complement strand
GGTCGCGCTCGCGGCAAGCATCGCGTATCCGAGCCAGAGAATCGCCCGGCCAAGTTTCTGCATCGGTTCGCCTCCGTGAGAATGGATATTAGCATTTCATTCGGGATTGCGCACGGAGGTTCGGAGGCCGCGAAGTAGCGTCGAATCCGCTTGGCGTTCCTTGGCGGCTTGGCGTCTCTGCGTTGGATCAAAAAAGAGGACTTGAGGTGATTCAGGACTCCGAAAACCTCATGTCCATTCTCACGCGGAGCCCGCGATGGCCGCAAAGAAGCGCTTTTATCCCAGATCAAGCGTTAGAGATTTTTGCCGGCGGATTCTCGCGAATCAACGTGAATTTACGCTTGACCAACCAAATACCAGTGATCGGGTAGAGGCCTCATAAGCAGCAATCAGTCAACGTTTACTGAATCATAACGGGCAAGTTGTCTGCTTTATTCGCGATCATTTGCGTAGATTCGCGGGCAGAAATTTTCTTCCAGTGCGGAATCCGGGTTTATTCCGCATGGCGGTCCGGGCGTGAGACCATACGCACAACGAAGTCACAGATTCATCGCGTAAACGAAGTTGAGAAATTCGTTCTTACCGTCCGAAAAATCGGTCGTCCCGAGCCTCCGCATCCCGATCCGCTCGTAAAAGCGCTGTGCCGCGAAGTTCTTGTCCCAGACGCCGAGCCATAGCAGTTCATATCCTCTTTCACGACCGATCACCGCCGACTCGTCGATAAGCCGCCGTCCGATGTCCCGTCCCTTCATCTTTTCGAGGACGTACACCCGCTGAACTTCGATGGCGTTCAGGTGGGCGACGCAATCGACCGACTTTCCTTCGCGAAGTTTAGCAAAACCGACCGCTTTGCCCTCAATTTCGGCGATGATGAAGGTCGAGTCCGGATTCTCGAATTCGATGCGGGTCTTCTCCGGACTTAGGAAATTGAAACAGTAATCGGCAAGATCATGCGGCGGATCGAGCTCAAAATATGCTTCGTAGCAGGTTGTGATCGCGAGCGCTGAAATGAGTCTGACATCTTCCGCGCCCGCGTTCCGGATCTTGATCAATGTCATCGGTTCAGTTCGAAGCGACGTTGAGAGACATCAGCACCGTCTTACCCGAAAGGAAGTGGAGCGCGCCGTCCTTGATCTCAAACCCGTCGGTCTTTTTGAGCGCATTAAGGATTCCGTTCTCGATTTCGATGACCGAATCCTCGGTGCACGCCATCTTCGTCATCCCAAGTTCGCTGAATTTGAGCTTGTGCTCCTTCGACTCGTACTTACCGAAGATCTGGTTGCAGCCGCTGAAGCCTGAGATTCCGGCGTTCGATAACTGAATGTACGGAATATCGCCGGACGTCACGACTTTTTTTCCGCCGATTTCCGATACGTCCCAGCGAACGTCCTCAAGCGCGACATGCTCGACGAACTCGAGAACGACCGACGAGCCGGAGTGGAGCAGAAGTTTGTCGCCGCGAATCTCAGCCCTTTGTACTTTTTCAAGCGCCGCTTTGAATTTTGTTTCGATCGCGCCGACAGGATCCGGACACGCCATTTGAGTCGAGATCACATCGGTCAGCGACAACTTGGCCTCGTCCTGCAAGTACCGGCCACCCATTTGATTGCAGATCTTTATCCCGAACCGGTCCGAATTTCGGATGAACCGAAGAACATAGTTTCCATTCTCGACGGTCGCGCCCTCGATCG
>JAKQII010000089.1 GCA_029557535.1 Acidobacteriota bacterium | reverse complement strand
TCCGTCGAAAGATCCCCGTCGAAGTCGGCCGGAGTCGATCCGGCGGCGCATTTGCCGAACGATTCGGCATCCGCGATCGACTTGATCTCCGTCGCCGAAAGCGCCCGGCCGTAGACCGCGACCTCATCGATCCGCCCATTGAGGTAGGACGAGCCGCCCCACGCCCACCTTCCGAGAAGAATATCCCGCGCCTGATAGACCGTTGAAACTCCCGGGGTCGTGATTTCGTCCTTTAGGACACCGTTGACAAATAGTCGGTAATTGTCGCCGTTCTTTGTCGCGGCGAGGTGATACCACGCACCCATCGAGTATGTTGTCCGCGAGTGAAGTACGACTTCCCAATTCGGTCCGCCGATGTTCAGTTGGAACTCGTTAGCTGCGGGGTGATTAGGTCCCATATAGCCAAGGACGAGACCGTCGGTGCCGCTGTCGCTTCTGGCAAACATCATGCAGTGGGTGTTATCCGAGCACGCAACGGGATCGATCCAACCCTCGACGGTCCAGTCGGTTCCCATATCGAAGGCGGGAACCGAGACGAAATCGTCCGTGCCATCGAAGATGAAGCCCATGCCCGTCGAACCAGAGCCGTATCCGGTGCCGTTTTGCAGCGCTCCGTGATGAGCTTTCTGCCAGTCGAGCGCGTTGTTCTGCGCACGCCACCAAGACTTGATTCCGGCCGGTTTCGCGGCACAGGAATCCGGTGCGGCCGGCTGCGTTGCCGGATAACGCTGCGCGATGAACAACCCGAGCGCGAATGGCACATTTCCGACCGGTATGGCGGTGATGGTATTGTTCGCCGAGTTGATGCTGACGACAAAGTTCGACTCCGACGCGGCCAGAATCCTGCTTCCGTCGGGACTCACGGATATCCCTTGCGTAGATCGGCCGACGGGTATTGAAGTTCCGTTTCCGGTTGAGACATCGATCGAAAGTACATCGTTGGTTGCGCTGCCGACATACACCCGTGTCCCGGTCTTGTTGAGCCCGACCCCGGTAGGACTCTGAAATGGAATGTCGGTGATCAGCGTTCCGGTCGCGCCGTCGATGACCGAGACCGTATTGCTGCCGTTATTGGCAACGTAAACGCGAGCCGAGTCCGGGGTAACTGCGACTCCGTAGGGTGTCGTTCCCGTCGCAGTCGTCATTACGCTGTTGTCCGATGTCCTGATCACCGAAACCGAGCCGCCGTTGTAATTGGTGACATAAACGCGCGCGCCGTTTGGGGCGACCGCAATGCCAAACGGATTCGGCCCGACTGTAACGGTATCGACCAGCGATCCCGAATTCGTGTCGACGATCCAAACATGCGAACCTTGCCGCTCGGTTACGTACAAACGGTCACCCGCCGGGTTGAGCGCGATTCCGTGCATCGTTCCCGGGACAGTCAGACTGCCAACGACGGTATTGGTCGATGTATCGATAATCGAGATATCAGTTGAAAAGACGTGGGCAACATAAGCGCGCGTCCCGTCGTTGCTGATAGTTATGTGCGACGCAGTGCGGTTCGCGCCGTTCGGAATGGTCTCGACGACGCTGCCGGTCCCGATGTCGATTACCGAGATTGTTTCATCACCCGAATTCGGGACGTACGCCTTGCCGAGCTCCGGCCGGCATTTGCCAGCGCTGCCGGCATCGTAGATCGCCATGATCTCCTGTGCGGTCAGCGCGCGCGTAAAGAACTCCACCTCGTCCGCCTTTCCGTTAAGCCGGTCATTGCCCTGACCGTAAGTGTCGGTCCAGTGCATTGCTCCGATTCGCAGGTTGAACGCGTTTGGAGTTATGCCCCATCCGGCACTGCCGGAGTCGGCGGCGACGACACCGTTCACATAAAGTTTCGCACGCGGCGAAGCCGCCGGGTCGAAGGTGCCGGCGACGTGATACCAGCCTGCTGACGGAATCGCGTTCGGTGCTTCAACAATTCCGCCGAGTGCCAATTTTAGGGTCTTCGGTGCAAAACGATCGTCGAAATAGATCGCAATTCCGTTGCCCGTACTGCCCTCGGTCTTGCCGATCAAAGTGGCGATCTCGCCGACGTTTCCAGCGGCCGCCGGATCGATATAGAACCAGCCGTCCATCGTGAACGCGCCG
The DNA here is from genome assembly GCA_029557535.1 of Acidobacteriota bacterium. Taxonomy (GTDB): domain Bacteria; phylum Acidobacteriota; class Blastocatellia; order Pyrinomonadales; family Pyrinomonadaceae; genus JAFDVJ01. The sequence goes on along the minus strand of JAKQII010000089.1, from coordinate 2,021 downwards.
GCCGGATTGAACGCTGCTGAGTTCGGAATCTCGACGTATCCGCCTTGACTGCCGTCGAAGCTGAACGCTTGTCCGACCATTCCGGAGTCATACGTCGCCGTACCGGTCAGTGTGCCGTTGTATCCGCCTTGAATATCGAAGGTGTTGCCGTTTCCGGTCCACCAACTCAACATATCGGGCGGAGGCGGCGTGCAGACACCGATGCACTTGCCCGCCGCACCTGCATTGAAGATCAATTGGACTTCCTCAGGAGTCATTGCACGACCCGAAACACCGACTTCGTCGGCCATACCGACCATCGCGAGAACCGGGATGCCGTTGTCTTTGTCGATTCCGATCAACAGCGAGGAACTGTCGTAAGTTATGTTCGAGTTTGAGACGACGGAGGAAACAACGTTGCCGTCGACATACAGTCGGTGAACCTCGGTCGTATCATCGTACGTATAGGCAAGGTGATACCATCGTCCGACATCCGGACTGAAAGGAAAGTTCACGATGCCGCCACCAATTCCGGCGTTGAGGGTGCCCCCTTGCATCCAGATGACATAGGAGTTCGCCGATCCGGTGACGAATGGTTTTGAGATCAGCGCCGCTTGTGGATCCGAAGCATCGAACCTGAACCAACCGTCCAACGTCAACCCACTGACGGGGCGCAGGCTCGGACTGTCGGATATTTCGACGTGTTGCCCGGGAACACTGAAACTGAAGCCGCGGCCGACCATTCCGTCAGCGTACGTCGCGCCGTTTCGGAGCGTTCCATTGTTGAGTCCGTATTGATCAGTTGTGTTGTTCTCACCGCGCCACCAGCTGATCGAACCGCCGGGAGTACTCGTGCAGGAATGGCAAACGCCGGCGCCGCCGGCATTGTAAATGGACGCAACCTCCGCAGCAGAGAGTGCGCGGCGGAAGATCTTTAGTTCGTCGATCGATCCCTGTAAGGACTTGCCCAAATCGCCGATCGCCAACGGCATTAGATCACGGCCGATCTGCAGATCGTTGATCTCCGAATAATCGTCCGCGCTGGTGCCCGTTCCGGACAGCGCGCCATTGATGTACATATTAAGCGCTGTGCCGGATCTGGTGACGGCGACGTGATTCCAAGTTGAATTTGTCAGGAGTGATGTCGCGGTGAGAAGGATCGTCGTGCCTGAATGGAATTCTACTCGATTTGGAACGTTATAGATTTCGACGGCCCACATATTCGAATTGCCCGGCGATACGTTTCGGCGGTTGTTGACCAACGGCCGCCGGTCGTCGTTGGTCGAGCTGTAAACCCAGAACTCAACCGTGAAATCACCTGTGCCGAACGCCCAGTTTGAGCTGGCGGGAACCGATGCATAATCGTCAACGCCGTCAAAATAAAGAGCCTGGCCGACCCTGCCCGTTGAATAGCCGGCCCCGTTAAACAACGCGCCATTCTCAAAGGTCGGACCCTGAATGTCGGCGGCGTTGCCGTTACCTGGCCACCATCCGACCATTCCGCTCGGGGCCGGGAGACAATCCGGCGCTGTTTCCCGGACTACTGACGGCTTTTCATTAAGTGTCAGAATTGTCCTGTCAGCGCTTGCTGCAAGCCTTTCCGTGAATGAAAAAACCGCGGCATTTGATCCCGCGGCGTACGAAAAAAAGATGACTGTCGAAACAACAGCCACTATGGTAATCAGCCCGGTTAAACGAGGGCGAAACGTATAGCACTGGCGTAACATTGTGATGACACCTCCGTTCAGAATAGACGTCTGCAAATCTCAATCCACTTGGAATCAGGGCTTTCAATGATCGTCACTGCAACTCATCGTCAGGCAATCCGAGATATTCCGCATTCGGTGGGAAAATCCTCCCACCCCGGGGCCTTGGGGATAGCTTGACGCGACGATCGAAAACCCTGAAAGAAGGGACGAGGCCGAAACCTCGTCCCGATATAGCCGTCCCGATCAGGAAGGTCTCGAAACCTACCTGATGAAGGCGCCCGGAACCGGGATGTCGCCGTTCGCCCCGAACGGGATCACGGTGAAACCGGCGCT
>JAKQII010000081.1 GCA_029557535.1 Acidobacteriota bacterium | reverse complement strand
GAGACATACGAATATTCCTCTGCGGCGAGAAGGAAAACCGTCTCGATCTCCGGTTCCAGTCGCCGGTTCATCAGCGCCATGCGGAGTTCGTACTCATAATCGGCGACCGCCCGGATTCCGCGGATTATCGCCTTGGCGTTCATTCGCCGGGCAAAATCCGCGGTCAGGCCCGAAAAACTGTCAACGGTCAGCACGCAATTGCCGTTGCCGACGAGCGGCAGGATCTCTTCGATCATCTCGCAGCGCTCGGCGACCGAAAACATCGGATTCTTATCCGGATTGTTGAGGACGGCGATGACGATCTCGTCAAAAAGGGGCAGGCTGCGCCGGATGACGTCGAGATGGCCGTTCGTTACAGGATCGAAAGAGCCGGGATAGATCGCTTTGGTCATAATTGCCGATCCGGACGCACTAAAACTTAGTCTCAAGCCTCTTCTTCGCTTGTTCAGCCGCTTCGCGATACTCGATCGCATACTCAGGATTCGGCGACATCTTAAGCAGAAGCTCGAGTTGCCGGCGTCCTTCGGGTTTCCGGCCAACGGCGGCGTACGCGTCCGCCAAGTGCAGATGGACGTTGGCGTTGTCGTTTTGGAACTGAAGTGCTCTTTCAAGATATTCGACCGCTTTCTCAGGCTTTCCGCCCATCATTCCGGTCGTCGAAAGCTCGACCTGTGCAAGTGCGTCGAACGCGCTGGCTCCCTGATATCTCGGGTCGATCCCGATCACTGTATTCATCGCTTCACGGATATCGTCAACCGCTTTTATGCCGACCGTGACGGGGCTTTTCCGCGCCTGTTCGCCGAGGTTCGCACCAAACCAGAAATGCCCGTCGGGTTTGCCGGGCTCGATCCGCGATGCGATCCGCCCTGCCTGTTTGCCAAGCTCGAACGCCCGCTCGGATTCGCCGTCGTCCTTTGTCTGTTTGCCGAGGAAATAACTGAACTTGGCGAATTTCCACTCAACTTCGTAATTGCGCCGGTTCGGATTGCGCGCGGCGCCGCGGATGCGAATGGCCTCACGAAGTTTGTCGAGGTCCTCACGCTGCCGGAAGAGGTCTTCGGCGGTCGAGATCGCCGCCGAAACCGCCGCCGGATCGGCGTTCTGAACGGAGTCCTCGGTATGAGCCTCGGACGCACACGAGGCGGCCGTCAGGGCGGCCGCCAGAATCGTAATAAATCCGTAAAATCTCGTTGGCTTCATGCTGTCAATTTACCGAATTGGTTGGTTATTTGGTATAGTCTATCTCTTTGCAAACGCAGAAAGTTGTCTAAAAGTATCACAAAGCGGCATGAAAAAAAACGGTACGGCAGCGGCGTTCTATGATCTGGAGGGAACTCTGGTCAGCACCAATCTGGTGCATACGCTCGCATTCTATTCACGCCGTCAGCAAGGATTGTTGAACACGCTCAGGAAGAGCGCCGGGACGCTCGCCAAGCTTCCCGCGTTCGGGATCACCGACCTTTATTCGAGAAATGTGTTCAATGAGTATTTCTTCCGATCGTACGAAGGCGAATCGTACGATCGTTTGCGGTATTTCAGCGAGGAGCTATTCGAAGAGGTTTTGCGGCCGGCGATCTTCGACGGGACGCCGGAGCTGATCGCGCAGGGAAAGAAACTCGGGCAACGACAGGTTGTCCTGACGGGCGCGCTCGATTTTACGATCAATCACCTGATGGAATATCTGGGAATCGACGACTACGTCGCCAATCGGCTCGAATTCGTCAATGGCTACGCGACCGGGCGTGTGATGCCGCCGGTAATGGCGTCGGCGACCAAGGCCAAGTGGATGCGCGAATACGCCGAGCGCGAGGACATCAATCTGAGCGATTCGTATGCCTACAGCGATTCGATCTCCGATCTTCCGATGCTCTCGATCGTCGGTCATCCGGTCGCCGTCAATCCGGATTTCCGCCTGCGTCAAACGGCGATCCAGCATGACTGGGCGATATTGAATTTGAAGTAGACGGTTTTGAGCACGCGAAGCGTGCGCCGGCATAAAGCCCGGTGCGGCAGCGCCGGGAATGAACGATATTTGATATTTTGGAGCACGCGGAGCGTGCGTCAGTGCCCGATTTCACAACGGGCGATAATGTTTGAAAAAAGGGGAAAGCCCGAATTTACGGGCCATTGATAATCTATGGCACAGTCCTTCACAAATTTGATCTATCACATAGTATTCTCAACAAAAAATCGGCAGCCTTTGATCGTTGAACCCGTTCGGAACAGGCTGTACGACTATTGCGGCGGGATAATTCGGAAACTCGGCGGCGTATCGTTGGCAATTAACGGAATGCCGGATCACTTGCACGTATTGGCGAAGTTGCGCCCTGATAAGTCGTTGTCGTCGGTCTTACGCGACCTTAAGGCCAATTCGTCGGGATGGATGCACGATGTTTTTCCCGAGGTTCGAGATTTTCGTTGGCAGAATGGCTACGGTGCATTTACGGTTAGCGCTTCGCAGATCGAACGGGTTAGACGGTATATCGAGAACCAAGAGAAACACCATCGCAAGATCGGATCGTTTCGCGATGAGTTCATAGGACTTTTGAAGGCAAATCAAATAGAGTTTGATGAGCGATATCTGCTGATTTGATTGGTCGGAATTGATCGGACGTTCCCAGCGCCCCGGCGCTTGCGCACCGGGCTTTATGCTGGCGCACGCTTCGCGTGCTGAGACAGTCTAGCGTCTACCGTCTACTGACTGGTTTTTATGTCTCTTCAATTACGCAGAAAAACGCACGAATCGATCGTGTACATCGACCGCGACAGCGCGCCGCGGATCATGCCGTTCGGTGAGGATTTCATTATCAACGACCTGCCGATCGGGACGCGCGTGATCTATCCGAACCCGTCGATCAAGGGGCTTCCGAACCGCGAGGCCGCGATCCGTTACGCGATCAATCATCCGATCGACCAAGACCCGCTCTATGCGCAGCTCGAGCCCGGAATGCGCGTGACGATCGCGATGGATGACATCTCGCTGCCTTTGCCGCCGATGGCGACGCCCGATCTCCGGCAGACGATGCTCGAGGTCGTGCTCGACATGTGCGCGGCGAACGGCGTCGATGACGTCCATCTGATCATCGCCAACTCGCTCCATCGCAAAATGACGGCGTGGGAAATGGAGAGGATGGTCGGATCGAAGATCTTCAATGCCTTTTATCCCGATTATTACTACAACCACGACGCCGAAGACGACGAGGGGCTCGTCACGCTCGGTTACACCCGTCACAACGAGCCGCTGCGGATCAATCGCCGTGCGGCCGAAAGCGATCTGCTGATATATCTCAACATCAATCTCGTGCCGATGGACGGCGGACATAAATCGGTTGCGGTCGGGCTTTGCGATTACGAGTCGCTGCGCGCGCACCACGAGCCGCAAACGATCCGCGATTCGCATTCGTACATGGATCCGCCGGCGTCGGAACTCAATCACAAGGTCGTCCGGCTCGGAAAACTGGTCGATGAGCAGGTCAAGGTCTTTCACATCGAGACGGCGATCAACAACCGGATGTTCCCTGAAGGATACGACATCCTGACGCGGAACGAGGACGAATTCTCGTTCGCCGACCGAATGAAGTGGGAAACGATGAAACGGACGTTCTCGAAGCTGCCGCGCGTCGCACGAAGGAAAATGCTGCACGCGATCCCGGCCGCTTATGAGCTGATCGCGTGTTACGCGGGCGCGACCGAACCCGTGCACGCGAAGATCCTCGAGAAGAACTACCAGCAGTACGAGATCCCGGTGAAAGGCCAGTGCGACGTCCTGATCACCGGCATCCCCGATATTTCGCCGTACAACGTCTACTCGGCGCTAAACCCATTGCTTGTACAAGTTATGGCGCTCGGATACCACTTCAACATGTACCGCAACAAGCCGTTGCTACGGAAGAACGGAGTCATGATCATCACTCATCCGTGCTTTGACGAGTTCGATCACAACTTCCATCCGAGCTACATCGAGTTTTTCCATCGGCTGCTGCCCGAATCGCGTGACGCGTTCTATCTTCGCGAGAAGTACGAAAGGGAATTCGCCGAAAACCCGGCGTACATCGAGATGTACCGGCGCGGAAACGCGTATCACGGCGCGCATCCGTTCTTTATGTGGTATTGGGGCGAGAACGGCCGCCAACACGTCGGTAAGGTGATCGTCGCCGGTGCCGAGAACGCGCACGTGCCCGAGATGCTCGGTTGGGAACGCGCCGACAATCTGACCGAGGCGATCGCGATGGCGCGTTCGATCCAGGGACGCAACGCCGAGATCACGATGCTCCATCAACCGATGATCGGATTGTGCGCGGTGACGGACTAAAGTTGAAAGTATTTCTCTGCAATTGTCATATTCTTCTGTAGTAATTTGTTCCACGGAAGGATATCGATGTCTGATCAAGTTGAAATCAACAAAGCAACCCGAAATGGTTACGTAAGAGCACTTCAAGA
>JAKQII010000064.1 GCA_029557535.1 Acidobacteriota bacterium | reverse complement strand
ACCGACGCGCTCAATCAGGTTCGCCAGGCGCGCGACCGCGGGATTCCGGCGTTCGCGGAAACCTGTCCGCAATATCTTTTCTTATCGATCGACGATTACGGCGACGGCTGGGACGGCGCGAAATACGTGATGACGCCGCCGCTGCGCGAAAAGCACAACCACGCAGATCTTTGGAAAGGATTGAAGATGGACGATCTGCAGTGCATCGCGACGGATCATTGCCCGTTCTGTATGAAGGATCAAAAGGAGCTCGGACGCGACGATTTCTCGCTCATTCCGAACGGCGCGCCGGGTGTCGAGTACCGAATGGAACTGATCTACAACGGCGGCGTGCTCGAAAACGGCATTTCGCTCAACCGGTTCGTCGAGCTGACCTCGACGGCGGCCGCGAAAATGTTCGGGATGTTTCCCAAGAAGGGCACGATCGCCGTCGGATCGGACGCCGACATCGTCATCTTCGACACCGAGAAGGAACATACGCTGTCGCTCGAAGCCCAGCACATGCGCGTCGATTATTGCAGCTACGAAGGCAAGAAGATCAAGGGTAAGGTCGAAACGGTGCTCTCGCGCGGCCGCGTCGTGATCGAAAACGGCGAATGCCTCGTCGACAGAGGCAGCGGCCAATTCGTCAAACGCGGCGAATGCGCGAGCTTTTAATATTTGCGATTTTCAATTTGCGATTTGCGATTGGAGCGCGAGCGTCCCGCTTGCATGAGCGCGAACGCGCGAACAACCGTTCAATCTTCTTGACAATGAAAGTCGTCGCCAGATTATTGATCTTCGGCCTGCTGGTCTCCATCCAGACATTCGCTCAAGAACCGCTTCGGGAGTTCATTTACGACACGGCGCCGTTTCCGTCGGCGCACGCATCGACGATCGTTGAGCTCTCGAACGGCGATCTGCTGGCGGCGTGGTTCGGCGGGACGCACGAAGGAAACGCCGACGTCGCGATCTGGGGCTCGCGCCGCGCCAACGGAAAATGGTCCGAACCGTTCGAACTCGTGCGCGAAAACGGTACGCCGACATGGAATCCGGTACTTTTTCACTCGAACGACAAGAAACTCTGGCTTTACTACAAGTTCGGGCCGAATCCGATGTCGTGGACCGGCGGTCGGCTTTCGAGCAGCGATGAGGGCAAAACGTGGGCGGCGTCCGAACATCTGCCCGCCGGACTTTACGGGCCGATCCGCGCCAAACCGCTGATCCTCAAAAACGGAACCATCGTTAGCGGGACCTCGGTCGAAAGCTACCGGAGCTGGGCGGTCTGGATCGAACGCAGCGAGGACAACGGCAAATCCTGGTCAAAATTCGGACCGATCACGATCCCGCCCGATCTGTATCCGACGCCAAAACCCGAAGACGTTCCCGGCTCGAACGACCGGGCGTTCACCGAAGGGATCATCCAGCCGACGATCGTTTCGCTCGGCGGAAAACGGCTCAGGCTTTACGCCCGCTCGCCGCCGAGAATGGGAAAGATCTGCGTCGCCGATTCAAACGACAATGGCAAAACGTGGACCCAGGCGCGGCCGATCGATCTTCCGAATCCGAATGCCGGGATCGACGCCGTTCGTCTGAATGACGGTCGCATCGTGTTGGTTTACAACCACACGGACAGCGGACGAACTCCGCTTAACCTCGCGGTCAGCAAGGACGGCGAGAGCTTCAGGATGTTTTACACGCTCGAGAACGATCCGGGCGAATACTCGTATCCGGCTATGATCCAAGGCAAAAACGGCGATCTCCTGATCACCTACACCTGGAACCGCAAGAAGATCCGGTACGTCCGGTTCAAATCCGCGGGTATCCCTTTGTCATCCGATCCCAAATCAATCGCGCCGTAGAAACCATGATGTCGTGCTATTATCGTACGCACATCAAACGCAGTTTTCGGGAAAGAACCGTCGGTGGTGTCGCTCGATACTTTTCCGGCCCGTTCGTCGTCGTCAGTTTGAGTCGAATCTGAGGATGATTCGACGAATCTGCCGAAGACGGCAATTGACGAACTGAACCGGACGTAGCAGGCCAGGGCGGACCTGTTCGGACGCCGGATGGAAAAAACATCACCTACCTTGATGATGGTCTCTGGCTGCTGCCAATTGACGGCGGATCACCGAAAAAGCTGGAAATGCCTGAAAACAGTTCGGGGCGCATCGGAGGACGCAGCTACTCACGCGACGGCAAACAGATCGCCGTTACTTTCGGCACAAGTTCGTCCAACGCGGTGATGATCACGGATTTTCGGTAACGATATTTTGAAGAAAATGAAGCTCCCGGAACAAATACCACGACATCAAATTATGAAGAAACTGATCGCCCTGAGTTTCATTTTGCTGACGTCCCTTTCTGTCGTCAGCGGCCAGGACCAGATCGCGACGCTGGA
>JAKQII010000057.1 GCA_029557535.1 Acidobacteriota bacterium | reverse complement strand
CGCGCCTCGGCGACGAGATCCGCGAACACGGCGCGCGCCGTCCTGTTCAATGGCACGACCCGCGCCGCCCGTCCTTTTGAACTTCCGACCGAGAGCAGGTTGCGCGTCAGGTCGACGTCGGAGACGCGGAGCGCGAGAAGCTGTCCCTTTCGGACCGGGACGTTGACGGCGATCGTCACCAGCCGCCAGAGATAGACGTCCTTTTCGACCTCGCGCCAGAACGCCTCGGATTCTTCCCGCGAGAGCAGGCGGCGGCGCGGCGGCGGCTCTTCGAGCTTGCCGACGTGCGCCATCGGGTTGCGGGTCAGATAGCCTTCCTCGATTGCGAGCGAGAACATTTTTGAAAGCGTGGACATTATACGGTTGACCGACGACGGCGACAGATCACCCTTCGCCCCCTGCGATGCGGCCCAGGTTTGTGCGTCCCGGCAGTCTTGAGGCGTGATCTCGGAGATCGCCTTTTCGCCGAAAAACCGGTTGAGTATGTCCATATATTGCCTTTTCGCGGCCTTATTGCGGTTAGCAGTGTCCGCATATCGGGCGTAGGTTCGGGAAAAAGCCCGGAACGTAACCACCTTTTCAATTCCATATTGTGTCCTGAATCTTGACTCGATCTCGGCGCGCTCGGCTGTTTCCGCCTCTTCCCGCGTCCGCGCTAAGGGCAGCGCCTTGTGAATCAGCACACCGGCGATCGAGCGGCGCATCCACCACCGCGCCCGCTTCCAGTTCGGATCGGCGGACGATTTGATCTTCTTGCCGTTGAACCGTTTGTAGATCATAGGGCGAGAATTCTAAGACTCTTCGCCGTCGGGTTCAAGAGGCGGCGCCTCTTCTTCTGTGACATGCTCCCGCCAAGCATAGGAGCGGTCCCACGGATCGGTTTCGTCGCCGGCGTAGATCCATACGTCGCTCGCAATCTTTCTTACGCCAAAATGGTCTTGCCACGCCAGATCGTATCGGCCGGAGGCCGTCGGCCCGTAGATCCATACGTCGCTCGCAATCTTTCTTACGCCAAAATGGTCTTGCCACGCCAGATCGTATCGGCCGGAGGCCGTCGGCCATCCGTCCCGCTCGACGTATCGCCACGGGTTCGCTTCGGTGCGGGTCCGTGCATGAAGCGCCGTTATTGATTCGACCAGCACCGCAGGTGACGGATCATCCAGCCCCAACACCGACGCGCATTCCTGAAGGGCACGAATTAGGGCGATTTTCTGCGCTTGATCCATGCTCGCACTTAACCGTAACCGTTCGCGAAGTGCGTCCCGATCCTTCCGCGTTTCTGTAAGTTCCTCTTTCATTTCACGCATCTTCTCATCCATTGATCCACCTCTTCCTTATCGAATAATCTGCTGCCGCGCGACGGCATTCCTTCAGCGATCCGCCGGGCGAGCGTCGATTCGCTGCACCGCAGATATTCGCGCAACTCGGCCCGCGTCATCAGGCGCGGCGGCGTCGGCTCGTCCTCGCGCATCCGCACGACGGCGGCGATCGCCGCCGCCTCCGCGATCTCGCGGATCTGCTGCTCGGTCAGGACGATCAGGTTCATCGCTTGTCCTTTTCGGGATCGTCGAGACGCCATCGTTTCCAGATTATCGGGAGCCCGTCCGCTGTTTGGGACGTACCCCCCTTAGCCCAACACGCGACCAGATCACCTCGCCATTCCGCAAAATACCGCTTATGCCAACGATCAGCATATCGGACCCACACCGGCGTATCGACTGGTAAGTCAGGACGTTCATCAAGTTTCTTTTCGCTCATTTCTCCTCCTTTTCGGGATCGTCGAGACGCCACTCGTCGGTTGTTGCCCATGCACCCTCTGCCGAATGCGATGTTTGGCCGTAGGACCAGTATTTGATCCTGCCGTTCTCGGTCCATCCCGCAAAGTGCCTCCGCGACCACGAATTACCCTTCTTAATCCAAATCGGCGTATCCATCGCCAGATCCGGGCGCTCGACGGGGCGCTCATACGCCTCGGCGGGAATCTCGTATTCGTTGGGCAGGATCACGGGGTACTTGTCCAAAAACATTGACCGTCCCAAGCACGAGAACCACTGACCGGCGACCTTCAGCGAATTTTCCGCAATAACTTCGACGGAAGACCATCCCCATATCCGGTGAAAAACCTTGTCGCCGACCTTCCACGTACCGTCGCAAAAATTGATCTCTTTCTTTTCGCTCATTTCTCCTCCTTTTCGGGATCGTCAAGACGCCACTCGTCGGGTAACCAACAACACCCGCCCGCCGTATGCGATGTGCGACCGTCCTGCCAGCATTTGATCCTGCCGTCTTCAGACCATCCCGCAAAGTGCCTCGGCCCCCAAGAATCAAATATCCAAACCCAAACCGGCGTATCCATCGTCAGACCGGGACGCTCGACGGGGCGCTCATACGCCTCGGCGGGAATCTCGAACTCGTTTGGAAAAATCGTGGGTTGGACTGACGCCATAAGAACACGTCCGTCCGAGTAAAACCACCGACATTTAACACGAACCAAACTTGGAGATATTTCCTCAATCTTGGCCCATCCAGCGTCCCGATCAAAAACCCTGTCGCCGACCTTCCATGTGCCATCACAAAAATCCACTG
>JAKQII010000052.1 GCA_029557535.1 Acidobacteriota bacterium | reverse complement strand
GATCACCGCCTTCAGCAGCACCGATCGCGGAAACGGCGCGAACTGGACATTCGACGCCGGTTGCCCGCCCGCGCTTGGAATAACTCCTCAGACAGCCAATGTTCCGACCGGATCGGCCCAAACCTTCGTCGCCTCCGGCGGCGAAGCCCCGTATTCATACAGTCTGCCGGTCAACAATTCCGGAGGATCGATCAACCCCAACAGCGGGGTCTACGTCGCGGGCAGCACAAGCGGGACAACGGACACGATCCGGGTATCGGATGCGTTGGGCGCAACCGCCGATGCGACCGCGAACGTCGTCGTCAGCACTGTCGTTACGAATACGAACGACAGCGGCCCAGGATCGCTCAGGCAGGCGATCATCAATGCTAATGCGATTCCGCTTGCTCCTCGTACCGTCTCGTTCAACATACCGGGTGCCGGTCCGCATACGATCGTGATCTCGACGCAATTGCCGTTTGCAAACGCCCTTCACATCGACGGCCGAACCCAACCCGGTTATGCGGGAGCCCCGCTGATCGAGGTCCGTTCCGCGGTGGTGGGAACGCCATATTACGGTTTGAATCTTCGGGGCATCTCCACTCTTCGCGGTCTGTCGATAAATGGATTCGAATTGCCACTTCAACTTGAGGACTGCTCGATATGCGTTATTCAGGGAAACTTTATTGGGGTCGAGATCAACGGCACGACTCAACGCTCCGGACTGAATGCGTTGAAGATCGTAGGCTCAACGTTGGACGTCCTGATCGGTGGACTCGTACCTGAAGACCGCAATCTCATTGCCAGCATGGAAGTTGTTGGCGGGAATGGTCTCAAGATCCGCGGCAATTACTTTGGGCTCGATGCCAACGGAAACGATTTGATCGGAGGCTCGCCATGGGGAATTAAGGTCAATTCGTCCAGCGGCTTTGAAATCGGCTCATCGCTACCGGGCGGCGGAAACGCCATCTCCGGATTCAATATTGCCGGAATTCTGATTCCCGTGGATTACGCAATCAACCCACCGCTCATGCACATTCGCGGCAATAAAATCGGAACTGATGCATCTGGAACGGTTCCCGTACCAAATTCGGTCGGGATCCAAAGCGGTCGTCAAAACACAGTCATCGGCGGCATCGCGCCGGGTGAGGGTAATCTTATAGCGTTCAATGGATCCGGCGTTCGGGTTTCGGCGACGGGCAACCCGGTACGCGGGAACTCTATCCATTCAAACACGGGTCTCGGCGTCGATCTGACACCCGCCGGCGTCAACTCGAACGATTTTTGCGATCTCGATTCGGGCGCGAATCTTGGCCAGAATTTCCCGGTTATAGAAAACGCAGTCCTCTCGGGCAGTACGACCGAAATCAGCGGCTATCTCGCAACGGGAAGCCCAATGACCCAAAACTACACGATCGATTTCTACAGCAGTCCGTCGCCGGGTTCGACGGGCTACGGCGAAGGAATGACCTATTTGGGTTCGACGACGCTGTCGATACCGTCAACCTGTGCGGCAAACGCGTTTAACGTCGTACTGCCCGTTCAGATCCCGGCGGGATCCGCGATCTCAGCGACCGCGACCGACGCTGCCGGGAACACGTCCGAATTCTCCCAGTTCTTTGGATCGAACGCCATAATTGGGGGCCAGGTCCTCGACGGCCTGACGGGCCAGCCCGTAATCGGCGTCGCCGTCGATCTGAGGGATCCGACAAACGCCGGCTTCAAGCCGCGTTTCACCTCGACCGATATTTCCGGGAAGTTTCTGTTTTCCAACGTCCCGCAAGGGGGCGATTATGTCGTCACGCCCGCGAAACAGGGCTACACGATGGTTCCCGCCAGCCGGAACTATCCAAATCTGTCGGCAAATCAAAACGATTCCTATAACGCGACCTATCGCCCGTCGATCCGGGGTATCGTGACGATGCTCACCCCCCCGATCTATTCGCCCGCTTTGCCGGGTTCTGATTCGGATCAGGGTGACAAAAGCAGGCTGCAGCCGCCGCCGAGGCCCGTTCCGATGCCGGTGAAAAACGTTACGGTAACGTTGACCGACGAAACCGGAGCGACGGTCGCAACCGATATCACCGACACCCGCGGCGAGTTTTTCTTTCCGGATCTCGGGGTTCAAACCTACACGATAACGCCGACAAAACAGAATTTTACGTTCACTCCCCCGTCAATAACGCTGCCGCTGAATTCGAATACAAATGTCAGCTTCAGTGCCGAATCACCGGGACTCGACGGACTGATCGGGAGATTCGTCTTCGACGACGGCGGCGGACGCATCAATCTGATGAATGCAAACGGAAGCGGCATCGTGACCGTGATCAATGCCAACAGCGGCCGCCGCAGCATCTCCGAAAAGGGGTTCATCAATTTCGCGCCCTCGATCTCGAAGGACGGAAGCCGCCTCTCCTTCGCCGGATCCAAGTCAAACGGCCAGATCGCCCTGCGAACAAGCGCCGACGACGGCAGCGGGGTCGTGACACGGCTCTCTGACGTCGGCGGCGATTCGTTCGGCGAGAGTGCCTGGTCACCGGACGGAAATCGGATCGCCTATGTTCGCGGCAATTACCTTCACGTCGTAAATTCCGACGGCACCAACGACCAGTCGGTCTGTTATCGATGTTCGAAGCCGGATTGGTCGCCTGACGGAACGCGTCTTCTGGTGATCTGGGATACACGGATCGCGACGATCAATCCCGACGGCACGGGACTGGTTCCGTTCCCGATGACAGAAGGGGCAACCACGGCCCGTTGGTCAAACGCCGGAACGAAGATTGCGTTTGCGTTTGATGACGCTTCGAACAATCTGCAATCGATACAGGCGATGAATGCCGACGGAAGCGGCCGGCAAACCATCGTATCCGTGCTTTCGAGCGTGCCGCGATACCTGAGCATCGACTGGTCTCCGGACGACGCCTGGATCGGCTACGTCATTGATGCTACCGCGATCGGCCGCCCTGCGGATATCCGGCTTGGGGTCACTTCTCTCGACGGATTGACGGGATACACAGTCGATGACGCGTTCAAGGGGACGAGCATCGAGTGGGGAAATATACATCAGCAAACAACACCGGCCGGCAGCGACGTTCAACTCCGCTCGGGTGCGGTTTCGATCAGTTTCCCGAGGGTCGTGGAGGGAGGGGTAACCTCGGTCGTTCCGATCGCTTCGGCCGGATCCGCGCCAAATGGGTTTACGCTCGGATCCGTCGCGTTCGAGATCAACAGCACCGCGACATTTCTGCCTTCTCCTACGGTGTGTTTGAGCCTCGACCCCATCGCGTATCCGACACAAACAGGTTTCGACCGGCTCAGTTTTCTCCACAACGAGAACGGTGTGCTCGTCGATCGGACATCGTCGCGTGATTTCGCGACCCGGACGATCTGCGCCCAGGTCGATTCGTTCAGCCCGTTCGCGGTTGCCGCACTCATCGACCCGACGCTCCCGTCGATCAGCGGCGTCGTTGTTGATTCCAACGGTCTGCCGTTGCGGGACATCCCGGTCGCATTGTACGGAGACGCGGAACGCGAGGCGTCAACCGACGCCGACGGCGCGTTTGTTTTTGTGAATCTGGCACCCGGTTCAAATTATATGGTCGAACCGCGCGCGGTCGGATATTTGTACGACCGGCCCTACGAGAGTTTCCTGAACATCCAGGAATCAGCCGGTGTGCTGTTCAAGGCAACGGAGAGTAGTTTCGCCGTCGGAGGCACTGTCACGGACCTTCTCGGAGCGCCACTCGCTCGCATCAAGCTGAAACTGCTCGGCTATCCGACGCTCGAAACCGAGACCGACGCGGTTGGCGCCTATCGATTTGACGGCCTGCCTGCGAACGGTTCGTACCGGGTCACCCCGGTCAGTCGAACGCTTTCGTTTGATCCGAACGAACGGTCTCTGATTGAACTCCAGGATGATAACGAGTCGGTCAATTTCGACCAATTCGCGCCGACCGCCGCCGCGGTTTCCGTGGGCGGAAGGGTACTGACGCCGAACGGAACCGGACTAAAGAACGTTCTCGTGACAATCGCCGGTGGAAACCTGCCGCAACCGCTCACTTCAAAGACGAACGCCTTCGGATATTACCGGTTCGAGGGGATCGAGGTCGGGCAAACCTACGTTCTGTCGGTCGCATCGCGTCGTTACGTTTTCACTGAGCCGATACGGATCGTGAACGTCGACGACCATATCGCAAACGCCGACTTTGTTAGTGTAACTTTCTTTCGGTAATTTCGATCTTTGAGTGATTTTGTTTCACACTTCGGAAGGTTTGAAACCGGGCGTTGGCGGTTTCGAAGCATCCGAAGAGTCGCCCGCGGCAGCGCCGCCGGAGGCGCTTTTTCTTTCTCCGTGACTGAAAAAGCGGGTCAGGCGTGGTTCTCTTTTTGGTGACCAAACCTAAAGGAGAAACACGCAAACATGACCCGCATTGAAGAACTTAACGCCGGCGAACGCGCCTTGCAACTGATCGTTGAAAGCGGAACCGACGGATTGCTTGAGGCGTTCCGGGTCCTGCTCAACGAAGCGATGCTGGTCCCGTGGGAACGCTCCGAAGACCGAGTCGGACACGCCAACGGATTCAAGCCGAAGACCGTGAAGACTCGCCTCGGCAGGGTTACGGTCGACATTTCGCAGTACGGACGAAGGACAAGTCCAGAGTCGGGCGCGGCCAGGCGCGGCGGAGGCGCGCGGGTTTTGAGGCGGCATCGACGGCGAAAGCGAACTTCGCCGCACATCAGGCGCCGGTGGTGCACGGCGGAGACGTCAAGCGCCGGTGACGACTATAGGCGTGACTAAGACGGGGTTCGTCTATTGAGATCGCACGAAATGGTTTTGAGGAGCGCACGGA
The DNA here is from genome assembly GCA_029557535.1 of Acidobacteriota bacterium. GTDB lineage: Bacteria > Acidobacteriota > Blastocatellia > Pyrinomonadales > Pyrinomonadaceae > JAFDVJ01. Next base: position 18,232 of record JAKQII010000052.1, on the reverse strand, counting down.
TGGGTTTCCGGTGTCCTCGATGAGTTTCAGGTGTGCACGAACGCTCTGCGGGGGCACAACAACACAAAATGCGGCGGGCAAGCCCAAAATCCAAAATCAGTTGGCCGCATTCCGACTCCATCACAGATCGATTCGTTCATCGCGCACGGTGTTTCTTTCGCGGCGTTGACGACGATTAGCCTGCGGAGAGCGTGCCCGATACTCATCGGAACGGGACCGTCCTTCGTGTTGATCAGCGGCTCGTCCGCGAAAGGGAATTTCGCCGGATCGGGCGGCTTTTCGCCGTGTGTTACCCTCCCCTCATTACGGCTGGTTACCGGTTTGCCGGCGGGCGATCGATGCCAACTGCGAACTGCACACCGCATTTGCTAAACTCTCAACATGTCCGAATCGATCGCATTCACGAAAGGCGCCGGGCGCGCCGTTGTTTACAAGGAACTGTATCCGCAGATCGAATCGCTGCTTGCCGGCGAGACCGATATGATCGCGAATCTCGCGAATGTCGCGGCCGTTCTCAAGGAAGCGCTCGACTTTTTTTGGGTCGGATTTTACCTGGCGAAGGAAGGCCAGCTTGTCCTAGGGCCGTTTCAGGGCAAACTCGCCTGCACGCGGATCCCGTTCGGCAAAGGCGTTTGCGGCCACGTCTACACGACACGCGAGACGGTGATCGTCCCGGATGTCGACGCGTTTCCCGGACATATCGCCTGCGCTTCGGAATCGAGGTCCGAGATCGTCGTTCCGATGTTCGGCACGGACGGCGAGATCTTCGGCGTTCTCGACGTCGACAGCGACGAACTCGATGATTTTTCGGAAGTAGATCGGGAAGGATTGGAAGAAATTGTCCGACTGATTGCCGCGGTCGCTTAAGTTATCGAAAGTTGCGCCCGGCAGTTCGCGCAGACTCCGCGGATCGTGATCTCAAACTCTTCGATCGAATTTTGATTCGGCAGGGCGCAGATCCCGAGGTTTGGGACAAGATCGAAACCAACGTCCTCGATTCGGTTGCACACGCGGCAAACAAAGTGGTGGTGCTCGCCGAAGTTCGGGTCGAGACGGACGCCGTCGGGCGTAAACAGCTCGCGCAGCATTCCGGCCTCTTTGAGCCACGCGATCGTATTGTAGACGGTCGCGCGGGAGGTCATCGGAAAATCGACGTTGACCGCCGCAAAGACCTCGTCGGGCGTCGGATGAGCGTTCGTTGATTCGAGAAACCGGATGATGGCCCGACGCTGCGGGGTCATCTTGAGTCCGCGTTCGGCGGCCATTGTTTCGACCGAATCGATGTTCAATTGCGTCACGGTAACTACGCTACCGAAAACGCGTGCGATAAGTCAATGCCGGTAGGTTTCAGAGGGCCTGGTGATCGAGCGAAAGGTTGAGGAAATTCTCGAAAAGGATGCGCCCGTCGCGGGATTCGTTCTGGTGTTCCCAGCGAGTCCGGTTCTTCGACCACTCTTCAAACGACTTTTCGAGATGGAACTGGACGGTGTAGATCAATTGTCCGCCTGAACGCTTGACCATCATTTGATTCTTGCAGAGATACGACGTTGCAAGGAGATCGAAGCCCTCCGGGACGCCGACGACCTGAACCGCGTGATTCTGCCAGACGCGGAGAATATCAGATTCTTTTGTATAGTCCTGCCAAACACCCGATGAGCGATCGTGCATACCGCCGAATATCGGATCGCCGGTCTCGATGATCTTCACGAAGCGGTATTGATATTCGGAGATCCGGTGTTTCCGCTTTTGCGACAGTTCGAGGTCGTCCAGCGTCTTGAGCCGCGCCCCAAAGCTCATCGCAACGAGTTGGTGGGCGCCGCAGATCGCGAGCACGGGGATCTTTGTCTTGCGGATGAAGGCCGCGAAATGTTCGAGCTGATCGGGATCGTAGTAATCGAAATCGCTGTACGTTCCGCTCATGACGATCGCGTCCGGCTCAAAATCACGGGCAGCTTCGGCAACTTCCGACAGATGGACGGTCAGGAATTTCGGCTGCTGGACGAGCCGGATGACGTTGTTCGCGATGTTGTCGCAAGCCATCCCCGAAACCATGTTCTCGAACTTGAGCAACGCCTTGACCTCGGCAGGCTTCAGTTCACGGTGGGCGGTCTCGGACAGGTCTGACTCGTAACGCAGAAGATCGTTGACGATCAGGACCTTCGCGTGCCCGATCTTCTTCTCGATCGGTTCATACCGGCAGAACGTCTGTTTGTTGAAAGGAAACGCGAGCGTCTCGCTCGTTATCGCTTTTTTGGAAACGGCATCGAACATCTGTCCAAAAATAGGGCCAAATGATGATTTGGCCCGCTAGCGCAAGTATAGCAGGGGAAAGCTAATAATGGGAAAAAGTGAAAAGTAAAAAGTAAAAAACAGAAACTAGCCGGACGAGATCTACGCCAGAGGCCCCGTAACTGTTATGGCTTTTTCACCTTTTACTTTCTACTTTTGACTTATGGGCTTCGCTGTTTCGTCGATTGCCTGAATTCGGGCATCAACTCGCCGGCGCCGATCTCCTCGATCTCATTCCGCAACTCGGCGATCAGTGCCGAACGGAGTCGCCCGCGCACGGACGCGGACCGTTCCGCGCACGCTTCATCCAGGATCAGAAGAGATTTCTGCCAGGACGTTTCGAGGTCGTCGGCGATCGCCGGAATTTTCGTGATGTCGTACGGTACCGCGCAGGAATCGCAGCCGAGACGCGCAAAGACCTGCAGATACCGCGCGGTTCCGAGATCAGGGCAGGCGAATCGCTTGTTTCCGGCCTTGAGTTCGATCCCAAGCAGCGAGTAAAAGATCTCGGTCCGCAGCTCACGGGGTTCGAGCGCGAGCGTGTACGCGCGTGTTCGCCCGGTGCGGACGCGGTCCCGGTAAAGAGCCGGCAGCCAGTCGTCGCCCATCTTCTTTCTTACTTCCGCGGCGAGACTCATAATTCGTCGAGTTGATCGATCCGTGTCTGAAGCGATTCAAAATACCGTCCGACATGAAGGCCGTCGGCGAGGGCGTGATGAACCTCGACCGAGTGCGGGAGCATCATCCGACCATTCTGTTCGAAGAGTTTTCCGAAGACCATCCGCGGGACGGACTGACGATTGTCCAGCCGGCCCGCGTGTTTGAAACTCGTGAACGAGATCCACGGTATGACCGAATAGTAGATCAGGTCGACCCTTTCGCTTTCAACATCGAACGACTTCTGCGTTTTGTATTTCTTGACCGATTCACGGCCGTTCCGTTCGAACTCGAAGACATCGGAATGGTTCTGAAAATAGCAGAACGAGAATGTCTCGTCGTCGTTAAGGATCGTCTGGGTCGCGTCGATCGTCTCAAACTCCGCTACCTTACCGTCGACGTTTCGCAAACGGAATTCCGGAATCGCGTTGGCAGCTTGAAGCGAACAAAAGAGCGAGACGATCGAAAACGAAAGACCGTGCCGCTTGACGAACCCGTATAGCGGCGTTGCGTCGACCGGCGCGGTCAGATTGAAAAACGGATCCTCGAAATCCTTGAAATACTCGAACGTGTCCCGGCGCTTCCAGGATTCGAGATCGAGGTAATTCATCTTATTTTGCGGCCTGAACCGCGGTCGGGGCCGACGGCGTCACAAACTTCTCGATCCAGCTGCCGCTGAAAAGTCCGAAGTAAAACACGCCGATGATCGTGATCAGCAGCACCGCCGCGACTCCGACCGGCATCTTCGGTTCGGACCAGTCGGTCGTGCGTTCGCGGAAGAACATGACGACGATCAGGCGCAGGTAGTAGTAAGCCGAGATCGCGGTGTTGACCACTGCGACGACGACCATCGTCGTCAGCATGACGCTTCCTGCCTCAAGCGCGGGCCTGAACACAAGCACCTTGCCGATAAATCCGGCGGTCATCGGGAGCCCGAGCAGGGAAAGCATGAAGAGCGAGAGCGAGAATGCGATCACCGGCGACTTGAAACCGATGCCGTTGTAATCCTCAAATTCCGTCCGGCGGTCGTTCTTTTGTCCGACGAGCGAGATGATCGAGAACGCTCCAAGGTTTGTCACAGCGTAAGTCAGAAGGTAAAACGCCACGGCGGCGATCGCCGCATCGCGGACCTCGGGAGTTTTCGCAACGCCCGCGCCGACGAACCCGACCATTGCGTAGCCGGCATGCGAGATCGACGAGTACGCGAGCATGCGCTTGACGTTGTTCTGGACGATCGCGGAAATATTGCCGACGGTCATTGTCAGCATCGCCATCACGGCCAGCGCGGTGACCCACGATTCATGCAGGTAGCCGGCGGCGGTCGCGCCTCCGATCAGCGGAAAGCCGATCACGAAAACGCGGATGAACGACGCAAACGCCGCAGCCTTCGGTCCCGCCGCCATGAAGCCCGTGACGGGGCTCGGAGCGCCTTCGTAAACGTCCGGAGTCCAGACATGGAAGGGAACCGTCGCGACCTTGAAACCGAAACCGATGACGAGCATCGCTCCGCCCATCAGGAGCAGCCCGGGAAACGTCGGGGACGCGATTCTCTCGGCGATCAGCGCGACGTTCGTCGTGCCGGTCGCGCCGTAGATCAGCGCCATTCCGTAAAGCAGGAACGCCGACGCGAACGATCCGAGAATGAAGTATTTCATCGCGGATTCATTCGACTTGAGATCCGATTTCCGTAGCCCGGCCATGACGTAGGTCGCGATCGAGAGCGTCTCGAGCCCGAGGAAAATGATCACGAAATCGTTGCCCGAAGCCATGAACATGCTGCCGAACGTCGCGAACAAAAGGAGCGCGTGGTATTCGCCGACGGGCACGGTCTCGCGTTCGGACCAGACGGTCGAGGTCAGGATCGTCACCGCCGCGACGAATAGCAGCACGAGCGAGAACGAGATCCGCAGCGGATCGTTGGCGATCATACCGTTCCATGACGTCGTCGGTCCGCCGCCCCACATCGAATACATGAAATAGGCAGCTATCGCCAGACCGATCAGCGAAATGACGGTCGTCACGTTCTTCTGTTTCGGTGCGAACACGTCATAGAGCATGACGATGATGCCCGTCACGGCGACGATCGTTTCCGGCAGGATCGCCTGCAGGTTCACGTCGGGGTTCGAGATAGCTTGCAAAAGTATCGTGTTCATTTTCTTACGGTTATCAACTACTTCGCGGCGGCGTGTTCAAAAATCATCTCGCCCGCCAGGACCTTGATCTGCAAAAAATTCTCTTTCGGCGGCAGCGGACAGCTGAATTTGTCGCTGCCGTACGCGCAATTCGGGTTGTACGCCATGTTGAAGTTCAGCGTGACCTTGTCGCCCGGTTGCTTTCGCAGATCCAGATATCGACCCGCGCCGTACGTCTCCTTGCCGTTCGTCAGATCCCGGAACGGGAGGAACAGCAGGTCGGCGTATTCCGGCAGCTTCGGCATTATCGTGCTCTCGAAGACCGTCAGCGTCAGCCGTTGGCCGTCGATCACAAACTCGAGCGTGCCGTATTTCAAATACTTTCGGGTGATCCCGGCCGAGGTCGTCATCATGAACTGCTCGGTTCCGGGCGCCCGGACAAGATCGGCTTCGACGACGAACTTCGCGGAAATATCGAAGTACTTCAGTCCATCGAATTTCACCAGATCGTCCTCAAGCAGCGGCGTTTGCGACCGGTCGCGGAATTCCTTGTCGCGGCCATCGCGGAACACCTTGACGTCCGCCGTGCCGTAAAACGTCTGCGCCGCGGCCGCGGCCGCTAAGATCAACACCGCGCAGACGATTGCAAAGATCCTCATCGGTGCTCGAGTTCGGCCGGCTTCTTCTCGGCGCGCTCGTAAGTCCCGCCGGTCTGATGGACGACGCGTTCCTGGATCGCGACGACCGATTCGCGCGAACGTTTGAGGAACGGCGCCGGATGAACGCCCATGTAAACCATCAGGATCATCAGCGGCAGGATCAGCCCGATCTCGCGCCAGCTCAGATCCTTCAGCGTCTTGTTCTTCGGATTCGTCAGCTTGCCAAAGAAAACCCGTTGGACCATCCACAACATGTAAACCGCGGCGAAGATGACGCCGGTTCCGGCGAGCATCGTCGCGATGTAGTTCCAGTTCGTCGAACCGGTAATGCCCAGTACGGTCGATTTCCACATGCCGACCATGATCAGGAACTCGCCGACGAACCCGTTCAGAAGCGGAAGCCCGATCGACGACATCGTGGTGATCACGAAGATCGTCGCGTAAAGCGGCATGACATTGGCGATCCCTCCGAAATCGGTGATCTGGCGCGTGTGACGTCGTTCGTAAATGAACCCGACAAGAAGGAACAGAGCGCCGGTCGAGACCCCGTGGTTCAGCATCTGGTAAAGCGCACCCTGCATCCCTGTCTCGGTGAACGAGAACATACCGAGGATGACGAAACCCATATGCGCGACCGACGAATACGCGACGAGCCGTTTGACGTCCGGCTGGACCATCGCGACAAGGGCGCCGTATATGATGCCGACGATCGCCAGGACTATGAAGATATATGCAAACTCGCGAGACTGGTCAGGGAACAGCGCAAAGTTGAACCTCATCAAGCCGTACGTTCCCATCTTCAGCAGCACCGCCGCAAGGATCACCGAACCCGCGGTCGGAGCGTCCGTGTGCGCGTCGGGCAGCCACGTGTGAACCGGGAAGAGCGGGACCTTGATCGAGAACGCGATCGCGAACGCCCAGAAGAGCAACGACGCTCCCTGACCCGCGATAAGAAGATTTCCGGATTTCATGGCGTTCAGGATCGCGACAAAGTCGAATGATCCGACACCGCCGTTGACGCCGGCATACATATAGTAAAGCGCGATGATCGCGACCAGCATGAGCAGCGACCCGAAGGCCGTAAAGATGAAAAACTTGACCGCCGAGTAGATCCGATTTTCGCCGCCCCAAACGCCGATCAGGAAGAACATCGGAACGAGCGACGCCTCGAAAAACAGGTAGAAGACGAGCAGGTCGAGCGACACGAACACACCGATCATCGCGCTCTCGAGCAGCAGCAGAAACGCGTAGAACGCGGTCTGACGCTTTTCGACGGCGTGCCATGTCGAAACGACGGAGATCGGCATGATGAACGTCGTCAGGATCACAAGCCAAAAGCTGAGGCCGTCGACGCCGATGTGGTAGTTCGTGTTGATCGCCTTTATCCACGGGATGTTCTTCTCGAACATGAAGCCGCCCGGGGATGTCGTTTCACCCGTGAACAGCAACAGCGAGATCAGGAAATTGACGAGCGTCAGGCCGAAAGTTATCCATTTCAGCTGGCCTTCCTGTTTCCAGAACATCTGGTGACCGACGAGCGCGATCGCGCCGAACGCCGGCAACAGGATCAGGATCGTCAGGAGATTTTCAGTAATGAAATCCATTTCTTTAGAGTGGTCGGTGGTCGGTAGTCGGTGGTCAGAGCCGGATTGTTCCGACCACTGACCACTGATCACAGGCCACTAACGAATCAGTTTCAATCCGTAATAGACGAAATAGCCGATCACGACGAGCGCGCCGCACAAGATGAACGCGGCGTAGCTCCGCACGAACCCGACCTGGATGCGGCGGACGGTTCCGCCGAGCGCGGCGACCAGCGCGCCGACGCCGTTGACGAGTCCGTCGACAACGCCGAGATCGAATCCTTTCCACAAGAAATCGCGCGACAGGTTCGTCAGCGGATCGACGATATAACCGTTGTAAAACTCATCGATGCGCCACTTGTCCTCGAGTATCTTCGGCATCTTGCGGAGCGGCGTCTTGCCGAACATTGCGATGCCGATCCCGATTCCGGCGAGCGCCAGGATCACCGAAACGACAGCGAGCGTCCGTTCGGTCGCGAGTTCCGCGGGATCATGCTCGGTATGTTCGGCCGCCTTAGACGGTTCGCTCACGGCTTCGGTCTTGGGTTCGCTCGCAAGGAAGTGTTTGACCTCCTTCGTCTCCGAATGTTCGACTTTCTTGACAATTACCGGCTCGAGCGCATGTTCAAAATAGTTATCGACGGCCCCGCCGCTTAGCGCATACGGAATGCCGACGAGTCCGCCGAGCGTTGAAAGCACGGCGAGAACCATCAGCGGAACGGTCATGTTCCAAGGCGATTCATGCGGTTTGAAGTCGGCCGGAAGTGCATGATGATGCTCTTCTTCGTCGTCATCGTCGCCGTGCGCGGCATGATCGTCATCGGCGTGGACCGATGCATAGGCCTCGACCTCATGAAGTTCTTCATGGAACCGCTCGGCACCGAAGAACGTCATCCACATCAGGCGTGTCATATAAACGGCCGTCAATACTGCGGTCGCAAGCCCGACCCCCCAAAGGACCATGTTGACGGGAACTCCGCCAAGGGTCGCGACCGAGGCCGAGGCCTTGGTGGCGAAGGTTCGGTACAGGATCTCGTCCTTCGAGAAGAAGCCGGCAAAGATCGGGACGCCGCAGATCGCGAGCCAGCCGGTGACCATCGTCCAGAACGTGACGGGCATGTGCTTGCGAAGGTTGCCCATCCTGCGCATGTCCTGCTCGTGGTGCATTCCGTGAATGACCGAACCCGAACCCAGGAAAAGCAACGCTTTGAAGAACGCATGCGTCATGACGTGGAAGATCGCCGCGACGAACGCGCCGATCCCGCAGGCAAGGAACATGTAGCCGAGCTGCGATACGGTCGAATATGCCAGAACCTTCTTGATGTCGTTCTGCGCGAGTCCGATCGTCGCCGCGAACACTGCCGTCGCACAGCCGATGATCGCGACGATGAACATCGCCGTCGGGGCGTTTTGGTAGATGCCGTTGCAGCGGACGACCATGTAAACACCGGCCGTGACCATCGTCGCCGCGTGGATCAGAGCGGAAACCGGCGTCGGGCCGGCCATCGCGTCCGGCAACCACGTGAACAAGGGGATCTGCGCGGACTTTCCGGTCGCGCCGATGAACAGCAGAACCGCCGCCGATGTGATGCCGCCGGCAAAGATCACGCCCGCCGTAAACGGATCGGCCGCCATCTTGGCGATCGCGTCGAGCGCGCTCGGAACCGTTTCGCCCCCGACGACCTTGTCATAGAACGAGATCGAGCCGGTCATGGTGAAGATCAGGAATACGCCGATCAGCACGCCCCAGTCGCCGATGCGGTTCATGACGAACGCCTTCTTCGCCGCCTCCCGCGCCTCGTCCTTCTTGATGTAGTAGCCGATCAGCAGGTACGAGCAGAGTCCGACGCCTTCCCAGCCGACGAACATCAGCAGAAAGTTATCCGCAAGGACGAGCGTCAGCATCGAGAACATGAACAGGTTCAGGAACGCGAAGAAGCGATAGAAACCCTTGTCGCCGTGCATGTAACCCGTCGCAAAGACATGGATCAGGAACCCGACGAACGTTACGAAACAGGCGTAAACCGCGCTCAGGCGGTCCATTCCGAGGCCGAAATCGGCCCGGAACCCGCCGACCTGGATCCAGGTCCAGAGGTGATCGAGAACCGGCTTTTCCGCGTGAAAAGCGCCGCCGCCGGCGACGAACGCGATGTAGAACGCGACGATCGTCGAGATCGCGACCGTTCCGCAGGCGACGACGCTGCTGAACAATTCGTTCTTCAGCTTGCCGCCGATCAGCCAGTTGATCACGGCACCCGCGAGCGGCGCAAAAATGATCAGACTCAAAAGATTGTTTTCAGTCATTTCTGTAAAAATTGAAGATGTTTCGTCCCGAGTCTAGAAAATCAGGTCTTCATCGTCGTCTTCAAACTCAAAGTTCTGCTTCTGAAGCTCGGCCCAGGTTTCAATTACCTCGTTCCCAACATTCTTCGCGCGCAAATTTTCAGCAACGTTTTCCTTCAACTCCGGAAAACGCAAAAGCAAGAACCCTAAATCGCGCCAATCCGTTCCTGCCTTCGGTTTGCCGCGTCTCGAGTGATATGAGATAACCTTGCTCGCGATCAGCTCGAGCGGCGACAGGATCTGAATTTCCTCCACCGTTTCGGTCTCCGGAAATTTGTCTACCGGGCGCACATCAACCAAATGACGATTACCCTCCTTTCGGGTCTGATAGACTCTAAAACCTTTGCCGTCACCGATTTCACGGACTCGAACGGCGATTTGAAACTCGTCGCTCAGTCGTTGCTGCAACTCCTTGGCAACTTCCCCGGCGTTTGTAGACAGCAAGTCAACGTCTTGGGTCATTCGCGGTTCGCCGACATAGGCGTTGACGGCTTGAGCTCCAAATAGAACGATATCCTGCCGCCCTTGAAGAAATTCAAGCACCGCTTGATGGATTTTCGACAAGGGTAACGGTTCGTGCATGACAAACTCCTGAAATGTCAAAACGTCCGCGTTGAGCATCGTTCGTGGTACCTGATCAGGTCCTCGCGTCGGCGGCGAAATATCGGTCGACCTCGCCGAACCTAATTCTTCAAAAGGCTCGCGTCGTCGACGTCAACCGAGATGCGGTTGCGGAAGAACGCGATGATGATCCCGAGTCCGACCGCCGCCTCGGCCGCCGCGACGCTCATCACCATGAACACGAAAAGCTGTCCGGTGACGTCGGCGTAATAGCGCGAGAAAGCGACGAACGTCAGGTTCACGGCGTTTAGCATGAGCTCGATGCACATGAACATCCCGATCGCGTTGCGCTTGAAGATCACGCCGACCGCGCCGATCGTGAACAACGTTCCGGACAGAGCCAAGTAATTTGTTAAAGTCGGTTCCATAAAGTCATTTCGGATTCGGGATTCGGGAATTCGGATATCCCTTCACCTCAAACTCCCTTGTTCAGATCCGCGCCACAATTCCTGGAATTTCGAATCTTGGAATCATGGAATTCGTTCCTCATTCCTCGTGATGTCTCAATTCGAGCTCGTGTTCAACGACCAGTTCCATTTCCGGCTGGCTCAAACGCCGCACAAGGATCACGCCGCCGATGATCGCCATCAGCAGCAAAATTCCGACGATCTCAACCGGCAGCAGGTATTTCGTGTACATGTTCATCCCGATCGACATCGTCTCGCCGACCGTCACGTTCGGATCGATGTCGGCTTTCGGTCCTTTTTTGACGACCGCGAAGATAAAGAACGTCTGTGCCAAAAGCACCACGCCCAGAAACCCTCCGATCGCGTACAGGTAACTCAGCCGCGTTACGGGCTTGTCGTGATCGAGGTTGAGCAGCATGATCACGAAAACGACGAGAACCATGATCGCGCCGGCGTAAACGAGCACCTGAACGGCCGCGATGAACGGCGCCGCCAGCGTGACGTAAATGCAGGACAGCGCGATGAAGACCCCGATCAGCGAAACGGCCGAATACAAAGGGTTCCGATGATAGACCATCGAAAGCGCGCATCCGATCGCGATTCCGGCAAAAAGATAGAACAAAACCGTACTAGCCATATAATTAGCCGAACTAACTGTTCAAGAAGTAAATGACGACCACGCTCAGGATCACATTGATCAGCGCGACCGGCAGCAGGAACTTCCATCCGAAGTTCATCAGCTGGTCAAAGCGGAATCGCGGCAGCGTTCCCCGGATCCAGATGTACAGGAAAAGGAAACAGCAGATCTTGAGCACGAACGCGCCGATGCTGATCACCGCGTATAGGAGCGAACCCGGCTCGACGATGTGCGACAGCCCGGGAACGTACCATCCGCCGAGGAAAAGTGTCGTGCACATCACCGAAACGGTGAACATGTTCACGTATTCCGCCATGAAGAAGAGCGCGAATTTGAGCGCCGAATACTCGGTATGGAAACCCGCGACGAGTTCGGTTTCCGCTTCCGGCAGATCGAACGGAACACGGTTCGTCTCGGCGAACGCGGCGATCAGGAACACCATGAACCCGATGAACTGCGGGATGATGAACCACTTGAACGGCGATTGGGTCTGCGCGAGGATGATGCCGTTCAGATCAAGCGTCCCGGCGAGCATAACGACGCCGAGCACCGACGCGCCCATCGCGAGTTCGTACGAGATCATCTGCGCCGAAGACCGGAGTCCGCCCATCAGCGAATACTTGTTGTTCGACGACCAACCGGCGAGCGCGATCCCGTAAACGCCGACCGACGTGATGCCGAGCACGTAAAGGACGCCGACGTCGATCTTCGCGATCGCGAGGGTGACGCCTTTCGCGGCCTCGGCGGTGTAGGCGACGGCCGGTCCGACGTACGCGATCCCGGTCGTGTACGGAACGAGCCATCCGAGCGGATCGGTTACCTGCGGCCCGAACGGATAGACGACCATCGGCATCAGCGCGCAGCCGAGCGCCACGAGCGGCGCCAGGAAATACATGAACTTGGTGGACTTATCGGGTACAAGATCTTCCTTCAGGATGAACTTGAGCAAGTCGGCGAACGGCTGAAGCACGCCCCACGGACCGACCCGGTTCGGGCCGATTCGGCCCTGGATCCAGCCGAGGACCTTTCGCTCCGCAAGGACCGTGTAAGCCACGATGACCATCACACCGCCGAACGCCGCGACGATCGCGACGGCCGAGACGATGAACGGAAACGCTGTTTTTAGAATCTCTTCCATTTTCTGAAACGCACCGGATCAAGTCCGATTTGTTGAAATGTTTCGGATTACGGTCCGAAATGCCGAATCGGAACCCGTCCGATTCACGAACGGTCGCGGGACCGAGGAACTCGGTGAAGGATCTGCTTCATCCTTCGTCCTTCGCTGGGCACCCGGTCGCTGCCGCTCCCGGTTCTGAAAGCTACGCCGCCGCTTCACTCTCGCGCTTAGTGCCGTCCAGATTGAACTGCACGAGCGGCGAGACGAATAGGCTGTCCGGTTTCGGATTGCCGTTCGCCAGCAGATGGAACTGCGGCGTTTTCGACGTCATCGTCGTCAAACGATGCAGTTTGTGCCCGATCTTCGGAGTTTCGCTGATCTTCTCCGTCTCGTCCGGCAGGGAAGCGGCGGACTCCGAAAGCGCTTTCAAAGCATCGGCGACGTCACGATCCGCGATCTCATACTTCGCTGACGCCGGACGCGATTCGTCCTTCAAATGCGGATAGCGCAGGCCTTCGTAGGCCGCGACCGAATCGGCGATCGCCTTGAAAACCGCTGTCGCTGCGAAGTTGTAACCGAAATCCACGCCCATTTCACGCGCGATCAGGCTCGTGATCATCCAATCGGCCTTCGCCTGATTGAGCGGCTCAAGCGCCTGACGGACGCGCTGGACGTATCCCGAATTGTTCGTGAACGTCCCGTCTGCCTCGGCAAAGCTCGCCGCCGGCAAGACGACATCCGCGCGCAATGTTGTGTCGGTCAGGAACAACTCCTGAACGACGACAAAGTCTTTGCCGTCAATGATTGAGGCATTTTGCAGACTGCCGCCGATGAGCAGGGCGCGCGCGTCTTTGGCGACTTCTTCGACCGATTTGCGGCCGGCCGTCATGTCGTGCGCGCCGACAGAATTGTTGTAGCGCGGCAGCGGATGAAGCAGCGCACGGCGGTTCTCACCGCCGAATTTAGAAGCCGTCCCGGCCAGCGCCGCCTGAGCGTTCGCCGAAAGCTCGCCTCCGACCATCAGGATGAATTCGCCTTCCGTTTCGTCGATCGTCTTCCTGATCGCGTCGATCTCCTTCGCGTCGATCCCCGCCTTTTTCGCCGCCGACTTGTCGCCGCCGATGAACGCCGCGACAAAGGCGTCGTACGAACACGGATTGATGTGGACGAACTGCGAAGCGGACGAAACGAGACGGATCGGCGTATCGTTGACGACGATCAGTTTCGCGCCGCCATTACGGACCGCCTGCCGGATCTGCTTGGCCGTGAACGACTGCTCTTCTTCCGGTTCACCGCCGACAAGCAGGATCGTCGTCGCGTACCGGATCTCTTTGTGCGTGCAAAGCGGCGCGCTCAGATTATTGAAGAACGGCGCTTGGTCGGCAACGTCCGAAACCGCGTAACTGTCTGATTTAACGACCTCTTGCGCGAACCGTTTCAAGGTAAAAACGGCTTCGTTCGAAAGCCGCGGGGAAGCGACGACGCCGACGTTCTTGCCGAATTCCCTGAACTTCGCCGCGACATGCGCGATCGCGTCGTCCCAGGTCGCAGGGATCAGCTTTCCGCCTTTCTTGTAGCGGATCATCGGCGTCTTGACGCGGTCCGCCGAGCAGACAAAGTCATGCGCGAAGCGTGCCTTGACGTCGAGAAACTCGCCATTCAGCCCGTTGACGTAGCGGTCGCGGGCAACGACTCGGTGTACTTTGCCGCCGCGCGTGCCGATCGAGATCTGCATTCCGTCCGAACCGTACGGATCGGTCGAGACCGTCTGGTCGAGTTCCCACGGCCGCGTTTCGTGACGGTACGTGCCGTCGAGCAGCGTCCCGGTCGGGCAGACTTCGATGCAGTTTCCGCATTGCGAGCAATTCAGCCAGCCGCCGTAAGTCCCGATCACCGTGTTCGCGCCGCGATTTCCGGCCTCGATCGCGTCCTCGCCCATCCATTCGTGGCAGACTCGGGTGCAGCGCTTGCAGACGATGCAGCGCTGCGGATCGTTGGCGACGATCGGCGAGAGATACTTTTCTGCCTTGGCGTTCTTGTTCTCGGCGAATCGTTCTTCGACATCGCCCCAATCGAAGATGACCTCCTGCAGTTCACATTCGCCGCCGCGGTCGCACACCGGGCAATCGAGCGGATGATTCGCGAGCAGAAATTCGCCCATCGATCGCTGCGCCTTTTCGATCTCTTCACTCGTCGTCGTGACAACCATGCCGTCGGTGCAGGAAATCGTGCACGAAGTCTGCAGTTTCGGCATCTTGTCGATGCGCACTAGGCACATCCGGCATGAAGCCTGCACCTCGAGATCGCCGTAGTAACAAAAAGACGGGATCCCGTAACCGTTCTCGTGACAAACGTCGATCAAACGCCGGCCCTTGTCGACCTCGTACTCGGTGCCGTTGATCGTGACTTTGATAAGTTCAGCTGACATTTTCGGTTAATGACTACGCGTCTGATTTCTTGGTTTCGGTTTTCGCGGTGTTCTTCTTGCCGCCTTTCGGACGGCTCTTGCCGTGCGATCCGGCAAAGATCTTTCCGCGTCGCGTTCTTTTATCACCTTTTCCCATATTTCACCTCGTGATTTGCGATTTTCGATTCGCAATTTGCGATCGGTCTCACCGGACCAACATTCGCATAAATCCCGAATCCAAAATCCAAAATCTAAAATTTGTTGATCCACTTCTTGAAGTCTTCAGGAAAGCGCTTGATCGCGCTCTGTATCGGCCACGCCGCGGCGTCGCCGAGCGGGCAGAACGATTTGCCCTCGATGTTGTCGCAAATGTCCAACAGGAGTTGCGCGTCCTCGGGGCGTCCGCCGCCGTCCGCGATCCGGTTGAAGACCTTGACCAGCCAGTCCGTGCCTTCGCGGCACGGCGTACACCATCCGCACGATTCGTGACGGTAAAATTCGGTCAGGTTCTTGGTCGATTCCATGATGTCGACCGTCTCATCCATGACCATCATCCCGCCCGTTCCAAGCATCGAACCGGCTTCGACAAGTCCTTCGTAATCAAGAGTTACGTTCTTTCCGAGGATCTGGTCGGCGTTCATGATGTAAACGCTCGATCCGCCGGGGATGACCGCTTTGAGTTTCTTGTCGTCACGGAGCATGCCGCCGCAGTCTTCCATGATGAACTTCTCCATATCGGAATAACCCATCGGAAGTTCGTAAACGCCCGGCCGCTTGACGTGACCGCTGATCGACCACAGCTTCGTCCCGCCCGATTTCTCGGTCCCGAGGTCGCGCCACACGGTTCCGCCCATCTCGATGATCTGCGGGACCGACGTGAACGTCTCGACGTTGTTGACGACCGTCGGACTCGCATAAAGTCCTTCGACGGCCGGGAAGGGCGGCTTCATCCGCGGATGTCCGCGAAAGCCCTCGAGCGACGAAAGCAGCGCGGTTTCCTCGCCGCAAATATAGGCGCCGGCGCCGGTATGCGTGTGGATGTTCATCGAAAATCCGGAACCTAAGATGTTGTCCCCGAGAATTCCGGCTGCGCGCGCCTCTTCGAGCGCGGCATCGACGATATGGATCAAATAGTTGTATTCGCCGCGGAAATATATGTATCCCGTCGAAGCGCCGAGAGCGAATCCGGCGATGATCATTCCCTCGATCACCGCGTGCGGGTCGCGCTCGAGCAAATATCGGTCCTTGAACGATCCGGGCTCGGACTCGTCGGCGTTGCAGACGACGTACTTCGGCTTCGGCGACTGGCGCGGGACGAACGACCATTTCATCCCGGTCGGAAAGCCGGCGCCGCCGCGTCCGCGGAGCGACGAGGCCTTGACCTCGTTGATGATGTCGTCCTGCGACATTCCTACCGCTTTTTTGAGCGATTTATAGCCGCCGGTTTCCTGGTACACCTTCAGCGTGTGCCCGTCCTTGACGTGCATCCGCTTCAGTTGCAATGGTTCGCATCCGATTGCTTTGATTTCCATAACAAATAAGATCGGGATCGCCTGCGATCCCCAATCGATCGTTCAATTCAACCAACGGGCGCATCGCGCCGCGATGAAACGGCGGAGCGCCCGGTCGAAATTCATTTTCAAAATTTGCAGGCCCGCTACTTCGGTTTGACCTGCGTTGCGTCGTAGTTCATTCGCAGATAGGCGGTGAACTGGACAACGGGCTCGAGCCCGGCCTTGTTGATCGCGAGATCAAACTTGCTTTCCGGCAGCGGCTCGTAAAAGAACGTAAAACTCTTTCTTTGCACCACTTTGCTGCTGTTCTCGTAACTCGTATACGCGTCGCCGGTTTCGAACGCCTGGTACTTCTGATACTGCTCGGAAGGGTAGAACGCCTCGTACTTTTCGTTCTCGAGTCCGATCGGCTCGAGCTTCGCGATCCCGAACGTCGTCATATACTTGTCGCGCTTTGCCTTGACGATCTTCGCGGCCTCGTCGAAAAGCCGGGCCCGGACCGATTCGAAGTCGGAAACGATGTAATCGACCTTGATCAGATCGAAAATCTGCTGCGCGGCGGCCGCGGCGACGATCTTTTCAAACGCGTCACGTGACTTGTATCGAATCGCAACTGTCTTCTTGGTTTCAAATCCGCTGAACGTCTCGGTCGCCTGCCGGCCCTGAACCGTGTAGTCGTAAACGCGGCTTTGGGTGATGAAATCGACATAGATATCGCTTTTACCGATTCCGAGACCGTTGAGAGCTTTCATGAACTCATCGATCCGCGCGTTCACCTTGGCGTTGCTCGCGGCGGCCTGTTTGTCCTCGTCGTTGACGCCGAACACGGCGACGAACGCGTCGGGCTTGAGATTGATCAGAACGCTCGCTTCGACCGAATAGATCTGGAAACCAAGCGAGTTCGTTGTCATCAGATTGCCGTTGTTCAGCGGCGGCTGCCGTTTCTGCTGGTTGTAATAACCCTGGTTGCCGTAGATCCGGTTGCCGCTCTCCTGACCCGAAACCAGGACCGCCGCACACAACACTGCCGTCAATACAAAAAACGCATTTTTCATGATTTACCTCGTAAGTTTGAAGAAATTCAAATCCGCCAACCGGCGATATTTGCTGCTTGACGAGTTAGATGCGCTGACATTGCCGACGGCGCGTCCGTTCGAGGAAATCAAGATTCAAAGATCAAAAAAAACAGCCCCGCGAATTCAACTAAGCAAGGGCTTCAGACACTTTCAGGGTGTCGGTGTATTGGACGAATCTCACGGCTTTCCCGTCGCGAATCGTCCAAACATGGGCGAACGGAACCGTCATCGATTTTCCCGTCGCCAGAAATTTGCCCGAGTAGCTGCCGAGCGCAACCACGGCCTCGCCGTCGGCGATGATCTGTTCGGGAATCGCCGAAAATCCTTCCCATTCCGTGCCGAGTTTCATGAAAACGTTCATCAGCACAGCTTCCGGCCCGATATAGGTTCCGCCGTATGGAAAACCCTCGGCCTCGGTCCATTCGATCTCTGCGGCCAACGCTCCGAGCACGCCCGGGATATCGCCGGCGGCGAATGATTTATACAGATTTTCAACAATCTCGCCGTTCATAATTATTTGAGCGAATCGAGGATGTCGTCGACCTTGTCGATCGTCAGGTCCTCGTGGTAATCGAATCCGATCTGCATCATCGGCGCGGTACCGCAGCTGCCGAGACATTCGACGAGAGTGACCGTGAACTTTCCGTCTTCGGTCGTCTCGCCCGGCTTGATGCTCAGTCTGTTGCAGATATGCTCCGTGATATCGGGCTCGCCCATGATCCGGCACGACAGCGTCTTGCAGATCTGAATATGGTGCCTGCCGACCGGACGAAGGTTGAACATCGAGTAA
>JAKQII010000050.1 GCA_029557535.1 Acidobacteriota bacterium | reverse complement strand
CCCGGCTCGATCGCCGGCTGCTGCGCATTCGTGTTCGTGACAATTCCCAAAACCAAAATCAATCCCGCGAAGAACAAGCTTTTCATCGATATCATTTTAATCCCTGATCACGGAATTGAACGAACAGGCGCGGCTGGCGCGGCATTTTGCTTCGATTAGCGGTCGACGGCTTGCGTTTACGCCGTCGCGATCAATTCGTTTCGCTCCCGTTCCAGCGCGGTCTTCTTCAGATCGATATCGACCAGTCGGGCTTCCAGATCTCTGACAATTCGGACGACGGCTCGTTGTTTTGACTTCGCGTTATCCAAAGACTTGTCAATTTTGTTCAGAACGGTCCAGTCAACGATCAATCCATCAAAGAAATAGTCCGCGAACCTTTCGAAGTCGCTCAACTCGATCTGCATATTCCCACTAACTCCGACATCGCGGAGTTCGGTTTCGAAACGATGCAAATGCGACTGGATTTCCGCGATCATTATCTGGGCAGAATCGATCTCCGAATGTTTTATCGAAGTCGCGAGCATGCCGCCCCCGATCAAATCCCAAGTACCCCAGTTCGAAGCGCTTTCAAGTGTTGAGATCAAAGGTTCAAACGCTTGGATCGTCCTGACCCCAGCCTCGACGGCTTCGGCAAGCTCGCGTTTTTCAGCGACCATGGCGCCGAGGCGTTCGGACATTTCTGTCAGTTCCCATACGACGCGGTGGTTTTGAAATCGCAACAACTTTTCTTTTTCATACAGCAGAGAAGCTCGTTCAGTTTCGAGATCCCGCAACTGTCCGATTCGCTCTTCGTAATCTCGGATAGTCAGATTGAGCTCATCGATCGCGCCTTTGATCTGATCGAATTTCAGCTTCACGGCGAGGAACTCCCGGCGTTCCTTTTCAAGTTGCTGTTCGCGGCTGCCGAGGATTGTGTAGAAAAGATAGGTTAGTCCGAAGTTCTCAAGTTTCTCAACGTCGTGATTCTCTCGCATCGCTTCGACGCGCAGTTCGCGCCTTTGCCGCGCGAGTTCTTCCACCCGCAGTTGTGAGTATTGAAGATCGCCTTCGAGCTTGTCCCGATATCTGATCGCGTCCGCGTTTTGTGCGATCCGGTCACTGAGTTCTTGCAAGTCCATGAAGCTATTTGAATCTGACAGCAACGAATTTAGCCTACAAAGAAAAGACGGGCAAATGAATTGAGGCGACGGCATGCTACGAACGGGACTAGCATACGATCTGGCCAACCTTTCCTCTGCGTGCGAAGTTTTCCTGATGGCTAATGCGAAACCGGCGAAGAAACTGCAAAGACGTTTACATTTGCGGATCAACAACGTACACTTGAAACAATAAACCCAACCGATTGGGTTCACTCACATTGAAAACCGAAGGGGGCTGAATGCCGAAGGTATGGGAGCAGGAGGGGTTCAGATTCATTATCTATCCGGATGATCACGTTCCTTCACACATACACGTGATCAAGGCCGGCGAGGAAGTAGTGATCGATCTCGGAAGCGAATATGAGCCACCGGATTTTAGGGAGAATCGGGGAATGAGGACAAGGGACGCAATCCGCGCGCTTGAAATATGCTACGAAATGCAGGACCACCTTCTTTCGGAATGGCGGAGGATTCATGGATAAGAAGTTAGGTAAATGGGTGTTTTCGGACGAGGCGGTTTCCGAGAAACTCAAATCAGCAACGATGCGAGGGAGTCGCTTTCTCGATTCCGCCGCGCGCGCCGCCAGTGCGACCTTTGATCAGAAGCGGGATCTTGTGGTTATCAAACTCGAGAACGGCTGCGTTTTTGGATTTCCGCCGAAGTTCATTCGTGAATTGCAGGAAGCCTCACCAGATGAGATCTCGAACATCACGATCACGCCTCAAGGTACCGCGATCCACTGGGAAGGTCTGGACGCGCATTATCGGCTCGTTGGATTGTTGAACGGCATCTTCGGAACCAAGACGTGGATGGCCGAACTCGGACGGAAAGGTGGACGCGCCACATCAGCTGCAAAGGCAAACGCCGCGCGGCTCAACGGCGCCAAAGGCGGCCGGCCGCGGAAGGATTCGAGATAGACGATCACTCACGGATCAAGTCCGCAATCTACCGGCAAAAAATCTCATTTACTTTTATATAAAAGTTCACTATTATTCAACTGCAACAGTGGATTGAGCCATAATTGTACCGGCAATCATACTGGCAAACATTCGCCTAGACAGACAATGTATGATCATATTTTCCAATTTGAACCGTTAATACCGGAAAACGCGGCTGGGCTCGAAGATTTGGCATTCGATCTTACAAACCGGTCGGCAAGTCTGTCGCGGGAACTCCATCCGGTGACCCTCAACGGAATCCGTGAGCTTCTCAGGGTCATTAACAGTTACTACAGCAATCTGATCGAAGGACACAGCACCCATCCGATCGATGTCGAGCGGGCGATGCGCAAGGACTATTCTGATGATCCCGCCAAACGTGATCGGCAGATCGAGAGCCTGATCCATATCGACGTTCAAACGAAGTTGGAAAAGCGCCTTGAGTCAGACCCGCAACTGGATGTTGCCGATTCCGAATTCCTCCGGTGGGTTCACCGTCAGTTCTACGAACGATTGCCCGAAAATCTTCGATGGGTTGAGGGTGACGGAGAACGTCAATGGGTCGATGCCGGCGAGTTTCGAAATCGTGAAGTGTCCGTCGGTCATCATATTCCTCCGACACATAGATCTGTCGGCGCTTTCTTGGATCGCTTCAGAGAGTTCTACGAATTTTCGAGATTTCCCGGAACGAAAAAGATCGTCGCGATTGCGGCGGCGCATCATCGCTTGATGTGGGTTCATCCCTTTTTGGATGGAAACGGACGGGTCGCAAGGCTCTTCACGGATGCGTGCTTCTATCGTGCCGGACTGGCGGGATATGGGATTTGGACCGTCAGCCGCGGCCTCGCGCGTCGAAATTCCGATTACCGGCGCTATCTTGACGCTGCCGATTTTCCGAGGGAAGGTGATCTTGACGGGCGCGGAAACCTGTCCGACCGAAGACTTGCCGATTTTTGCAGATTCTTCCTCGAGGTTTGTTTGGATCAGGCCGGGTATATGACTTCCGTACTCGGTCTGTCAGAT
>JAKQII010000048.1 GCA_029557535.1 Acidobacteriota bacterium | reverse complement strand
TTTTCGGATTCGGATTTGGGATTTGCAGACGCGAAACGTCCGATTGCGAAACCCTGTTTTGCGGAAGAACTGCGATAAGGTGCCGGATTCAAGATTCAAAATTCAAGACATTCAAGACTCGTGTGAAACACGCGAACTTTTCGCACGTTTCATCAGACGTCGCGTGTTTCATACGCTCCGGGTTTACGGGTATGAACCCACTTCGGGGATTGGCCAAGCCTTCGCCTGGTGCTGTCGAAACGGCGCGTGCTTCACACCTTGAATCCGGTCTGAACTCAACCGCCCGTGCTGTTCCGACAGGCTCCTGAAATCTGGAATCTTGAATCTGGAATATCTGGAATCTGGAATATCTGGAATCCCGAGATCTACTCGATCACTGCAAGCACCGAACCGGCGTTGACGTTCGCGCCTTCCTCGAAGCGGATCTCCTTGACAACGCCGTCCTTAGGCGACTTCATCTCGTTCTGCATCTTCATTGCCTCGACGACGACGATGCCCTGACCATGTGAGACCGCCTCGCCGACCGCCGCGAGCACCCGCACAAGCTTTCCGGGCATCTGGGTTTTGATCTCGGCGACGCCGTCCGCGGATTCGTCGTTCGAGCCTGAGCCGCGCAAACGCTTCGGATCGATCAGCCGGACCTCGAGCTGATGATTGCCAATATTGACGATCCCGTTCGGCGCGACATAAACTTCGCGAATGTGGCCGCCAAGCTTGAGCAGAAAAACGTTCGGCTCAACTTCGGAGGCTTCAATTTCATATTCGCGGTCATCGACGCGCGCGTAAACATTGATTCCGTCGCGGCGGATCTCGACAGAGTGTGTATCACCGGCGATTTCGGCGTTCAGTTTCATATGGAAATTATCTGCGGGTCGACTTGTCGTATTCCTTTTGAAGCATCGCCATGAACTCGTCACGACGCTCGTAAAGGCGTCTTGGCTCGCGTGGTTCGTGGCGCGCCAGCGCGTAGGCCGTTATCAGCGGCAAGGCGACGGTCGAATCGACATACGCCACAACCGCGTCCGGGAGTTTGTCCGGATCGACCTTTCCCCAACTGACGGCCTCGGCCGGTGTCGCGCCGGAAAGGCCGCCCGTATCGGGCCGTGCGTCGGTGACTTGAAGGAAATAGTCATGTCCTTTCTCGTCGATTCCGAGCACCTCCTGGATTTGCGGCTCGGTCTGAAGCGCGAAGTTTTTCGGACTCCCGCCGCCAAGAATAAACACAGCCGACTTGCCGCCTTTCTTCTGTTTCTTTCCGCTGTGGATGACACCACGCTTTGCGGCGAGAACGATCGATGCGGTCTCGTTCACGTCGAGATTCGGATTCAGGATCAGGCGTCCGCCCTGAAGTTCCTTCGCGGCGATGTTCATTCCGATCGACGAATCGCCGGGCGACGACGTGTAAACCGGAACGCCGTACTCGTAAGCTACCGCGAGGAGCGATTTTTCTTTTATCCCGAGCGCCTTCTCGCGTTCACGGATATACTTTCCGGCGAGATAATGAAATTCGGCGGAACTCATCGTTCGCTGAAACTCCTCGTTCTCGATCAACCGTCGGAAGAACTCGTCGGTGTCGAGCAGGACGGAGTAGTCGAAGAAGATATCGAAAATGCGGACGACCTCTTCCTCGCGAAGAATTCGGTCGTCGAGCTTCGCGTCGCCCTGATGGAGCGCGAGACCGATGCCGAAATGGGTGTCGTGGTAAAGATTCGCTCCGGTAGAAATGATCCAGTCGATGAATCCCGCTTTAATCAGCGGGATCAACGCCGATATTCCGAGTCCGGCCGGAGTCAGCGCGCCGGTCAGCGTCACGCCGATCGTCACGTCCGGTTCCAGCATCTTCCTCGTGAACAGCTGACACGCCTCACGCAGCCGCGCAGCGTTGTAGGCCATGAACGACTCGTCGATCAAATCCGCGAGTTTGGTAGACTTTTCGATCGGAGTCGGATCGATCCGCTTGCCCGAAAGAAACTTGCTTTTTTTCTTAACCATCCCGCCCTTTTTCGTATTCCTTGAATCGTTTCTCGCTGATGTGCCAGTTGACGCCCGCCCAAAGAAAACCGACGAACGCGAACACGAGAAAATAGACCGTCAAGTTGAGCGGAAGGAAAAATTCTCCCTCCGTTCGCTCCGGCATGAACGTCAACAGCAGAAACTGCGCGATGCACATCACGGCAAACATGAAAACGCCCCAAAGCGCGCCAAAGACGCCGATAAAGAACAGGGGGCCGCGCGAGCGCGTCTTTCTCCAGCGCTCAATCCGGTTTTCGTCTCCCAAGTCGGTTTTCCTCCACGGATCGTGAAATTTCTGCAAGGCAGCCGGAACAAATACAGTCGGAGTATTTGTTGCGGATCGAATTCATTACTTCGAGCGGAAGGTCGTGTTCAAAACACCAACACGAACCGCCTGAGACTCCGCACCCAAAACCGTTTCCGCAACGTTCGCAAGACTTATTCCGAACCTTGTTCATATTACCGAAAAACGGCGCGAAAATCGAGATTGACGCCATTCGTCCGTACCGGCGACGCGCCTTCGCCGGGCCGGACGTTTCCACTATTGTTCCGTCGGCGCATCGTGTTCGGTAACACGGCGGACTCGGAGCCGGTGGATGCGCTTGTCGTCGGCGACGAGAATCTCTACCTCGAGACCATTGATCACGAGCTTCTCGCCTTCGACGGGCACATAACCAGTTTCACTGATCACGAGTCCCGCGATCGTCGAAACCTCTTCTTCTTCGATCTCGATGTCGAACAACTTTTCGATCTTGCTTATCTCGAAGGAGGCGGGCAGGTCGTAGAAGCCGTCTTCGTGTTCGAAGATCTCAATGATCTCTTCCTGTTCGATGTCTTCGTCCTCGATCTCGCCGACGATCTCTTCGAGAATGTCCTCGACGGTCACGACGCCCGCAACCCCGCCGTACTCATCGACGACAACGGCGATCTGGATGTGTTCGGTCTGCATCGCCTTGAGCAGATCGGCGGCCGATTTCGTCTCGGGCACGAAGTACGGCGGACGGGTGTAGGTCGCGATCGATTCGGTCTCTTTGCCGTCCGCCCACGCCTGCAGCAGGTCGCGAACGTATATCATGCCCTCGATATTGTCGATCGAATCGCGGTAAACCGGCATCCGCGAATATTTTTCATCGTTGACCAGGTCGCGTGCTTCGCGAACGGTCGCGGTCAGCGGCAGCGCGCATATCTCTGTACGCGGCGTCATAATCTCGCCGGCGCGCGTTTCCGAAAACTCGACCATCGTCTCGATCAGCTCGCGTTCGCTCTCTTCGATGATGCCTTCGGCCTCACCGACCTCCATCAGCGCCTGAAAGTCGTCAGCCGCGTCTTCCTTTTCAGCGTCGGTCGGCGGGTTCGGTGAGACGGAATTCTCAATCGCTGCCTGGATCTTTCCGCGAAAGGACGGTTCGACGGGGTCGGCGACGAACGGGACGATCTCGTAAAGCGGACGGACGAACGGCAAAAGGAACAGAAGCTTGCGCTCCGGTTCGCGGGCCGTCAGCAACCACGGGATGATTTGCCTGAAAATGACAGACAGGGTCAGACCGATCGCAATTGAATAGGCAAGCAGTTCGCTGTGCGTCTGGTAGAAGCGCAAGACTATTACCGTTACGATGACCGAGAAGAGAATCAGCAGGATCTGGATCGTGGCCGAAAGCGCGAACCGGAATCGCGGCCGGTTTTCGAGGATCTGCTGGAGGAACTCGAAGGTCTTCTTGCGCGGCGATTCTTCGAGGTCCGCAAGAAACCGTCGCAAGCTCACGTCCGAAAGCTGCGAAAACGCCATGTCGACCATCGCGAGGAAAACAAGCGCGATTAGCAAGAGAACGGCGACGATTATTTCGATTTCCATAACACGCTCTAAATGTTAAATTGAAAGCTCGAATTAGTAAATTCCAAGAAGAATATGAGCTCTAAATTCGCAGCGGCCGTTGCCGCGATTCTCGTTTTGTCGGTTTACATGTTTGCTCAGGCGACTGAGATTACCACCGAAGTGCGGTCCAAGGTGACGGTTCGCCGCGACGCGCGCTCGATCCCGTATATCGAGGCCGGGAACGACGCCGATCTGTATTTTGCACAAGGTTTCGTTACCGCTTCGGACCGTTTGTGGCAAATGGACTTCATGAGGCGCGTCGCGCGTGGCGAACTCGCCGAGATCTTCGGACGCGCGGTGCTCGAGGAGGACAAGCACTGGCGCCGTTACGGATTCGCAAAGATCGCTGACGACAGTCTGCCGTTGCTCGACCCCGGTCTGCGGAAAGCGCTCGACGCTTATACGAAGGGCGTCAACGCTTACATCAGCATGCTGACGACCGAGAAGATGCCGCTTGAATTCAAGATCCTTCAGTACCGGCCACGCGAATGGACGCCGTCCGATACGGTAGTGATCGGTAAGATCCTCGCCGACGCGCTCAGTTCGACCTGGCGGCAGGATCTGATCCGCGCGTCGTTCGTGAATCTTCCAAAAGATAAGATCGCTGATCTGACGAACCAGCAGATGCCGCAGGATGTCGTGCTTTTCGGCAACGACCTTAAATCCAAGGAGTCTTCACTTCTTCAGCGATCGCCTTCACCGGCGGATGCGGACTTTCTTGCACGGACGCTCGAGGTCGCGCGGCGTGACGACGAACTTCGCCGCACGTCGCTTGAGCGGACAGGACTTTTCGCTGAGGAACTGGCCGCGAGCAACAACTGGGTCATTTCGGGCAAACGCACGATCGACGGCAAGGCGTTGCTTGCGAATGATCCGCATCTCGCGCCCGCGGCGCCGGGTATCTGGTATATGACGAGCCTTGAAAGTCCGTCGGTGCATGTCGCCGGCGTGACCTTTCCGGGAGTTCCGGGGATCGTCCTCGGGCACAATTCGTCGATCGCTTGGGGCGCGACGAACGTCGGACCCGATGTTCAGGATCTGTATCGGGAGGAATTCGATGCGGAGGGCCGTTACCGCACGGAAAAGGGCTTTGCTGCCCCGAAAATCCGCCGCGAAGAGATCAAGGTCAGGCCGAATCCGCTCAAGCCTGAGACGGTAACCGAGTCCATTGATGTCGTGGAGACGCGCAACGGCGTCGTTATCACGGACGAGGTCGGCCAGAAATTCGCGCTCAAGTGGACGGCGCGCGATCCGCGCAACCAGGAATTCGAGGCGTTCTTCAAGCTGAACCGCGCCCGGAACTGGAAGGAGTTTCAAGATGCGCTTCGGTCCTATGGCGGCGCCTCGCAAAACTTCGTATATGCCGACACCGCCGGGAACATCGGCTGGTACGCCGCCGGTCGCGTCCCGATCCGTCGGACTGGGAGCGGCGAGTTGCCTTACGATGGCTGGACGAACGCCGGAGATTGGATCGGCATGATCCCGTTCGAGCAATTGCCGCATCTTTACAATCCGCCGGACGGATTGATCGTGACCGCGAACCAGCGAACCGTCGGCACCGGCTACAAATATTTCGACAGTTTTGCCCGCGACGCCGCGAACCCCTGGCGCGCAAGGCGGATTTACGACCTTCTCACGGGCAATCAGAAGATCTCTATGAACGATGTCCGCGACGTGCAGCTTGACGTTTTCAATGCGCCGTTCTCGTCGCTCGCGCGTGAGATCGTCGATCGGCGGGCCGCCTCTGATGACACGTTGGCCGCGCTGCGCGGTTGGGACGGGCGGACAACTGCCGACGCGAAGGCGCCGGTGATCGTCAACGAGATCCGCAACTGCGTCGCGAACAAGATCGCCGCTGACAACAAGCCGGTTCCGTCGTATTTGGTTCGTGAACGCTTGCTCTGGTGGATAATCAAGGAGAACAACGCGCGCTGGCTGCCCAAGGGATTTGCCAGCTATGACGATCTGCTCAAATCATGCGACACCGAATCGCGGACGGCGCTTTCACAGCCGAAACGATTTGGTCCCGACGAGTCGAAATGGCGCTGGGGCAATGTGTTCGTCGCGAACTTCCAGCACCCGCTGGCGGTCGTGCCGCTGATCGGTTCCAAATTTGTCGTCAAATATACGAACGTCAATGGCAGCGGTCAGACGCCGAACGTCGGCCCCTACGTTTCGATGCGGCTGATCGCGAGTCCGGGAAACTGGGACGAAACACGTCATGTGATCCCGCTCGGCGAGTCGGGCGATCCCGACAGTCCGTACTGGAAGGACCAGTTCGATTCATGGCGGACCGGAAGCGCGGCGATATTTCCGTTCACGAAGGAAGCGGTCGTGAAGTCGGCAGCGGCGACGATTGAGATGATCCCGGGATCAAGCAAGAAGTAAAAAGCAAAAAGTAAGAGGTTGGAGCCGGGCGCACGACTCCCGTTCATCCTCGCCCGATCAGCTCGAGCGTATCCGCAAGAATGATTGCCGCCGCCTCGGCATCAACCTTCTCGAAGATCTCCTTCAGGTTGTGTCCTCGTTCATGGAGGTTCTCACGTGCGGCGATCGAACTCACTCGCTCATCCTGAAGAATCACGGGAATTTCGACCGACAGCGCGAAGTTCCTTGCCAGCCGGCGTACGTCCGCCGACATCTCGGTCTCGTCGCCTTGAAAACCAAGCGGCAAACCCAAAACAAGCGCGACGGCATCAAACTCGGTCAGAATGTTCCGGGTTTCAGCAAGCAACGTTTTCCAGTTCGTCCGTTTGACCGTCCTGACGGCCTTGACGACGAGCCGCGACTCATCGCACACCGCGACGCCGACGTTGCGGGTTCCGATGTCGAGAGCAACGATCCGACCGACTTTCGGGATGCGAGAAATATCTGTAAAGGCGTCCTGATTAGTCATTTATTTTCGTTGCACGGAAACCCTGAATAATAGATAATCGTAGAACTTTGCTGATTGATAAATGTTGATCTTCGTACGCGATTTGTCAATGTTGACGTCATCGAAGTCGGATCTTTCAGCGAAACAAACAAATGATGTCATTCCGCGGAAAAATAATCGTCGCTTTATTTTCGGCTGCAGTCGTTTCGTATGCCCTGCTCGGCGGATTTCTTGGTTCGTACGCGCAACAGCCGATAAACGATCCCGGAGCGCAGATGAGGATCTTCGGATCCGTTCTGCAGCATGTTTACAACGACTACGTCGACGTACCGAATCTTGAGAGGGTGCGTGGCGGGGCGCTCCGCGGCCTCCCGGCGTCGCTCGACCCGTATTCGTCGTATCTGACCGCCGATCAGGTCAAGGATTACCAGGCCAACAAGCAGAACACTCTGGCGGGAGTCGGGGCCGAATTCTCGTCGATCTCGTCGTATCTTTACGTCGTTTCGGTGATCAGGGATTCGCCGGCCGAAAAGGCGGGACTCAAGGCAGGTGACGTCATCGAGTACATCGAAAACCGCGCGACGCGCGACATTTCGCTTTATGACGCTCGCCAGCTGATCCTCGGCGAACCGGGATCAAGCGTAAAGCTCCGTGTTCTCCGCGCGAGCGCCAAGCCGCAAACGGTGACCGTGGTCCGCGGCAACTATCAGATCCCGAAGGCCGAAAGCAGGGTTGAAAACGGGAAGGTTGGCGTCGTCAAGATTTACAGCCTCGAGAAAGGCGAGGCGAACGACATCCGTGCGCAGGTTCAGTCGTTGACCAAGCAGGGCGTGCAGAAGATCGTCCTCGACCTTCGCGGTGTGGCGGCCGGTTCGATCGACGAGGCGGCCGAGGTTGCCAATCTGTTCATCAAGGAAGGTACGCTCGCTCAAGTGATCGGCAGGGAAGCGAAGCCGATCAAGACATACACTGCGGATCCCGCGAAAGCGATCTTCGACGGCCGGCTTTCCGCCCTGATCGACATCGGTACCGCGGGAGCGGGTGAGGTTGTCGCGGCGGCGATCAAGGATCGCAAGCGCGGCGACGTCATCGGTGAACGCAGCTTCGGGGCGGGAACCGAACAAAAGCTGTTTACCCTTCGCGCCGGCGACGGAATGCTTCTGACAATCGCGAAATGGGCTTCGCCCGAGGGAAAGACTTTTCTCGGAGAGGATCGTGCGAACTCGGGTATCGTCCCGACCGTCGAGGTGAAGCGTCCGGAATCTCCGGAGCCGCTCGAAGTTGAGGATCTCGTCGATCAGCAGGACGAAAATCAGCAACCCGGCGCGACGCCGGCGCCGACTCCGAAGCCGGAGCAACCAAAGGTCCTTGAAGACATGCAGCTGAAGAAGGCGCTCGAGTTGATGATTCAAGAGAAGGAACCGGCGGCGAAGGCCGAGTAGTTCTTCAGAAAATGATAGGAAAACGCCCGATTCGTTCGGGCGTTTTTTGATTCACGAGAGTTGCGCGAGCGACAGGTGGCGAATCCCACTCCGGTCATGACCGTCGCCGCGGATTCACGCGTAAGCACATTGAGTTCTCAGATATATCCGCGTCATCCGTGCGATCTGCGGCTAAGCTTTATCTCAGGATCCGGTGAGCTTCGCGATCTTCTTCTCAAGTTCCCGGACGGCGCGCGCGATGTCCCCAAGCCGCCTGAACGCGGCCGTCGATCGCAGCCAGTCGCGATTGTCGAATCCCGGTACGCCGGAGATCACCTTTCCGGGCTCAACATCGTGCGATGTCGCGGATTTGGCGGTCAGGACCGCGTCGTCACCCACCTTCAAATGCCCGGCGATCCCGACCTGCCCGGCAAGTATGACCCGCTTCCCGATCACCGAACTTCCCGCGAGCCCGGTCTGTGAACAGATCAGCGCGTCTTCATCGACGGTGCACGAGTGACCGATCTGGACGAGGTTGTCGATCTTCGCGCCGCGCCGGATCCTCGTTTCACCGACCGACGCGCAGTCGATCGCCGAATTGGCGCCGATCTCGACATCGTCCTCGATCACGACGCGCCCGATCTGCGGGATCTTCAGCCAGCGCTTTTCTTCGTCCTTTGCATAGCCGAACCCGTCCGACCCGACGGTCGTATTGTTGTGGATCACGCACCGCTCGCCGACGACACAGTTCTCTCGAACGGCGACGCCGGAATGCAGTTCCGAATCCGCACCGATCTCGGCGCCGTCGTAGACTGTGACGTTCGGGTGGATCCGGACGCGCTCTCCGACCCGGCAGTTTGCCCCGACAACCGCGTTCGCCATGATCTCGGCTGAATCCGCAACGATGGCCGACTCATGGACGACGGCGCCGGGATGAACTCCCGCGCGCACTGCAGTTCCCGGGTAAAATGCCCGAAGCGCCCGGGTGTAGGCAAGATACGGATCGGCCGCACGGACGACCGCGAGATCGGACCGCTCCGGCTCCGGCTCTTTTTCATTTAGGAAGATCGCCGACGCGCGCGTTTCGCGGATCTGCGGCGTGTATTTCGGGTTCGCCAGGAAAGTGATCTGTCCGGCTGCCGCGAGATCGAGCCCAGCGGCACCGCTGATCTCGATCCCGGGATCGCCGCTCTCAATCCGTGAATGCGTCAACGCTGCAAGTTCGCCCAGTTTCATAAAGTGAACAAAGATATTTAAATGCGGCCGCGGAAAGTTTATAATCTCTTATCCAACTTTCTGAGCACTTAGTCCAGAATCAATCACGACCCCGACCAAATAATTTTTCGACCCAGGAAACACCAGAATTATGAGTGAGAAAATTTTATCGCAATCTGAAAAAATTTACACCGCCGAAGATTATTTGCGTTTCGAGAAGGCACAGCCGCCGCAATCGGAACTCAATGGCCGGAACAGTCCTTTTTCGGGGTCAAGCCGGCGCCACAATCTGATCGGGAGCAACACGACGATCGCCATCGGGAGCCGCATTCGCGGCCAGGGCAAAGAGGTTTACGTCAACGATATGCGGGTGAAGATGTCGCCGGATGTCTACTGCTACCCCGACGTCATTGTCGTCTCCGGGGAACCGTCGTTCGAAGGCAGGGAACTGGACGTCCTGACGAACCCGACGGTGATCGTCGAGATCATGTCCCGCACATCGCTCCAGCAGGACAAGACCGAAAAACTCGACCGCTACCTCGCGATCGACAGCGTCAAAGAGATCCTGCTCGTCAAGGAAGAGGAAATGCGAATCGAGCATTACCATCGGCAAAACGCGAAACAGTGGATCTACCGGATCTATTCTGCCCGCGATGACGTCGTCTCGCTCGATTCGGTCAACTGCAAGATCGCTCTGAGCGAGATCTACGCCCAGATCAAATTTGACTCCTGATCGGTTCGATAAAGGGATGGCCGGGTTACCAAGGCAGACCTCGTCCCGGCCGAATTTAGCTGCGAATGAACTGGTCCCACTTCTGGTGCAGTTTGTCTGACGTCTTGGATCTGTTCACGGTTATGTCCTGCTGGATCTCAAAAATCTTCGTTTGGGTATCCTGCAAGATCTTCCACCGTTCCATTTGCTGCTTCTGAGCTTCCGACTGAATTTCGGACTGGAGTTGCGTCGCGGAGTTCAGGTGAGAACCACCGGCCGCGCTCACCCGGTTTGTCACATCGGTCTGCGTTTGTTGTCCAATTGATGCAAGGACGCCGGCATCGATCGGCGCCGATGACAAGATCTCGACCCTCGCGTTCGGTGATAAGAAATTCCGGAACGCGACGAGCGCGCCTTTCAAATCCGCAAGCTGACTTGGATCAAATCCGCGGATCTGAAGCAAGCCGACGCTTGAAGGAGACAGATTCAGAGATGCTTCCGAAAGCTTTTGCGAAATGCTCGTAACGCCTTCCGCTGATATTTCCACGGCTGTTGGCATATTGTCTCTCCCTGTTTTCAAAATGATTTCCTCATTATTGCCGAATATCGGTAAATGGCAAGCCGTTTTGATGGCGTTGGGCCGGAATCGAGTGCAGTGGATCTGGCGAGGCCTCAAAGCAGACTCAGAGGGTCGATCTCGACGTTCGCGATACGCAGGTCGCAGAAACGTTCCTGCGCCCCGGCAAGCGCGAGATCGATCGTTTCGCGCAATGCCGTGCGTCCGGGCGCCTTGACGAGGATCTGAAGCCGGAATTCATTCTTCAGCCGTGAGAGCGGAGCGGGCGCGGGTCCGAGGATCCGGCATCGCCGTTCGCGGTCGGCCTTGGCGAGTTCATCGCGCAGAATCTGCGCGTTGTCGAATGCGTATGCGTAGTTTTGGTGCTTGAACAGGATCGACGCGAGCGCGCTGAACGGCGGATAGCCAAGTCGTTGCCGGAACGCCGTCTCTTCAAGATAAAACGACGAATAATCCTGAGTATTGGCGTGTCTCAGCGCGTAATGGTTCGGATAGTAGGTCTGGATGATGACGCGACCCGAAAGATCGCCGCGACCGGCGCGCCCGGCAACCTGCGTCAAAAGCTGGAATGTCCGCTCGGCTGACCGAAAATCGGGCATCGCCAATCCCGCGTCGACAGAAATGACTCCGACGAGCGTGACATTCGGGAAATCGTGGCCTTTTGCCAGCATCTGCGTGCCGACGAGCATGTCGATCTCGCCGGCGCTGAAACTGTCGAGAACGGTCTCCATGTCCTGCCGCCGTGCCGTCGTGTCGCGGTCGACCCGCGCGATCCGCAGATCCGAGAACTTCATCCGCAGCTGGTCTTCGACCTGTTCCGTGCCTTCGCCCACAAAATAAAGGTATTTTCCGTCGCATGACGGGCAAACGTCGGGAACCCGCTCGCGGTGATTGCAGTAGTGGCAGATCATCTTGGAATCGCGACGGTGGTACGTGAGCGTGATGTCGCAGTTGCGGCAACGGATCGTCTCGCCGCAACTACGGCAAAGAACGAACTGCGAAAAGCCCCGACGGTTCAGCAGAATGATCGACTGCTCACCCTTGGAATGGGTCTCGACGATCGCATCGGTCAGAGTCTTTGAGAAGACAACGTCTCGTCCGGCGGCCCGGAACTCGTTGCGCATATCGACGATCTCGGCCGAGGCGAGCGGACGGTTTCCGATTCGGTTCGCCAGCTCAAGGTACTCGTACTTGCCGATCTTCGAGTTTCTGAAGGTTTCAAGCGCCGGGGTCGCCGAACCGAGGACGACCACGGCATCCGCGAATCTTGCACGGACGACTGCGACGTCGCGCCCGTTGTAGAACGGTGCTTCGTTCTGTCGATACGAAGAGTCGTGCTCCTCGTCGACGACAACGATGCCGATATTCTCAAGCGGGGCGAAGACCGCCGAACGCGTTCCGATGACGACTCTGGCGTCCCCGCGACGAATCCGCCGCCATTCGTCAAAACGTTCACCCGGCGAGAGATTCGAATGCAGGATCGCGACGTCCGAACCAAAGACGGCGCGGAGGCGACGCGAGAATACCGGAGTCAGCGCGATCTCGGGAACCAGCATCAATGCCGCACGGCCGTGCGTGCGCGCGTGGTCCATAGCCCGGATATAGATCTCGGTCTTGCCGCTTCCGGTCACGCCGTGTAGAAGAAAGGCGGCGTACTTGCCCTCGTCTTCCGCGCGGCAGATCCGCGCCAATACGGATTCCTGGTCCGGAGTCAGCGTGATCGCCTTGTGAGACGGTGGCGCCGACTGTCGAAACGGATCGCGGAGGATCTCTTTTTCGAAAATCTCGACAAATCCCTTTTTTTCCAGCGTTTTGACAGGCGATGCGCTGATGCCGGCGTCCTCGATCAGCTCCGCCAGCAGCATCTCGCCCGAATCTTTCAGGATTCCGATGACTCTTGCCTGGATCTCGGGAAGGTCGGCGGAATCGGGCAGGGACGCGGCGATGCGCACGGCGAGTCGCTTTTTCTGCGACGCCTCGGCACGCTGTTTCGCGTGTTCGATCGTAACGACCCCGGCTCCGGAAAGCTCTCGCACGGCGCGGATCGCCGATGCCTTTCCGAGCGATTTTTCAAGGCTTTTCAACGGCGTCGGACCGTGAACCGCCAGATGCACCAGAATGAACTGCTTGGTTGTCTTCGGCGTGACGATCGACGTCGCCTCGGCGCGTCCGAGCTCGGTCAGTCCGACGATCTTGCCGACGTTGGCGTTGATCCCCGCCGGCAGCGATGCGCGCAGGACCTCACCCCAGGAACCGGCGTAGTAATCGGCCGTCCAGCGCGTCAGCTTCAATATTTCCTCGGTGATGAGCGGTTCTTCGTCGGCGACTGAAACAACGTCGCGGATGTTTCCGAACCTCGGTGCGGAATCGGTTTCCGGATCGACGGTTCCGACGACGTATCCGGTGAGTTGACGGGTGCCGAATGGAACAAGAACGCGGATCCCCGGACGGACCGTCCGCGTCATCTTAGCCGGAAGGCTGTAGGTGAAGGTCTGGCGCAACGGCAAAGGCAACGCCACTTCGATGAGTTTCGGTTTTTCGGAAAGTTCCGCGGCCGTTTTATGCATTCGAGCTTATTACTCTAGAATGATAAACGAACGGAACTTATTACTGAAACGAATAGTCTATCGGTCCGGAGGTTGATTGTGAACAGAGGATTTATGGCCGCATTGGGAGTCGCCGTCCTGGTCGTCGCCGTTGCCGTGTTGGTGGTCTGGAAGATCCAGCCCTCGACCGAGGAACAAAAGGAGATCGCGCTCGAAGGAGCGGTTCGCGAAGGCTCGCCGGAATTTGCGGAGATCACGAAAAAGATCATTGTCGAGAACGTTCCCGACAAGACCTGGGAATCGCCGCTCGGTACGGGCTATTTGATGATGAATATCGCGGGCCGGATCAAGAACTACTCGGGCCGGATCGTGAGCGGACTTGAGATCAAAACCAGCGTCCTCGATATCAGCGGGAACCCGGTAAAGGAAAAGACGGTGCTCGTTATTCCGATTCAGCAGGCGGAACTTGCTCCGGGCGAAGTGATGGATGTCGTGGTTCGGATCGACGGGTTCAGTAAGGATGACGACCGTGCCCGCATCCGCTGGAAAGTCACCGCTATCAAGTTCAAGCAGTAGGCGCGTTCGATTCCCTGACGAACAGTTCTTCAAGCGACTGCCGCACGTGCTGGACGGAAACAAGCGTGCCGCCGCGCTTTCTCGCCGCCGAGATCACCAGTTCGACGGAATCTTCATCCATCACCTGAATGCTCGCGCCGTTTGCCTTTGACGAGATGCTTGCGCCCGCGATCGCCGCGATCTCAGTCTCAAGTTCGGCGGCCGACACTCCTTTGACGACAATCTCGAACAACTGATTCTCGCCGCTTTCCGCCAGAAGATCCTGAAGGTTTCCGGTCGCTGCGAGGCGGCCCTTGCGGAGGATCGCAACGTTGTCGCAAAGGGCTTCGATGTCTGACAGAATGTGCGTGGACATAAAGACCGTTGTCCCGTTGTCGCGCAAGCCGGCGATCAGTTCGCGGATCTCGCGGCGGCCGATCGGATCGAGACCCGACATCGGTTCGTCGAGGAAAACAAGTTCAGGATCATTGATCAGGCTTTGCGCGAGTCCGACGCGCTGAAGCATACCCTTTGAAAACTTCCGGAGCTGGCGGTTCCAGTCCGCCTCGGCCAATCCGACGCGGGTCAGCAGGTCGCGCGTCTTCGCGTCGCGGGCCGATGCGTCCATACCAAAGAGACGTCCGAAATAGTCCATCAGTTCCGTGGCGGTCAAATAATCGTAAAAATACGGATTTTCAGGACAGTATCCGATTCTCGTATGAACCGATTTGTCCGCGATGCTCTGTCCGAGAATTCGCGCCGTGCCGGCTGACGGGAAGATCAGCGACATCAGGATCTTGATCGTCGTTGTTTTGCCGGCGCCGTTTCCGCCGAGAAAGCCGAACACCTGGCCGCGCCCGACGTTGAGCGTCAGACCTTCGAGCGCCCGGACCTTGGTCTTCTTCCAGAAGCCCTTTTCGTAGTCCTTTGTCAGGTTCTCAATCTCAATTACGTGTTCCATGTCTTTCAAATCGTCGGGATCTCGGACTTCGGGTTTTGTTCGACGGTGCATGTTTCGACATTCAGAACGTACGGAACGCCGGACGGATCGACGAGCGCATTTGAGCGGTCAATATGAAAATCGAGCCCGTTGGGCAGTTTCACCGGCCTGAGAAGCGGGACAAGTTCCGCCATTCCGCCGATGCACCGCCCGTGTTTTTCTTTGTATTCGGCCAGCACTTTGTTCATCGCGTCGCGTTCGTCGAGCGAATCGAATTCCTGCAAACGGAGCGTGGCGACCTTTCTCGTTTGATCGTCTTCCGCTTGTTCAAGCAACTGTCGGTAAATGGCGCGGGCCGTATCGCGGCTTCCGCCTTCCTTCTTCATCGACGCGACCATCATCTTGAAGAACGGCGGGGCACCGGCGATCTCTGAACCTCTTTGATAGGCGTCGGCGGCCTTTTCGTAGTTGCCGAGACGCCAGTAGATGAATCCGAGGTGCTGGTAGAGCCGCCATTCATTCGGGTTGTTCCTGATCCCCTTTTCGGTGAACGCGATCGCCTGCTCCGGATCGATCGCCGGCAGCACGACGGCGCCGAACGAGTACGCGGCGCTGAAATGCGGGTCGAGTTCGGTCGCGTTGTCGAGCATCGGGTAGAGAAGCCGGGGATTGAGCGGCCTGAGATTTTCGATCGTGACAGCCGAGTCCTGATTGTTGAGTATTTTTCCCCCGAGATATTGCAGCGACTGCATCCAGTACCAGTCGGCGATAAGACCGTTGAAGCCGAGGCTGTAGTTCTTGAGTTTCGCTCCCTGAAGCGAAAGATCCTGATCTTCGTAACCTTCGGGCAACGGCGGCTTCACCGTGTTGATATAACCGCTAAGCACGAACACAAGCGCAAAACCGACCGCAATCGCGATTCCCGAAAGGATTAGATTGTTTGTCGACGATCTCATTTGAAGTTCCGGCGGCTGAAGACGATGATCGTGATCACAAGAAGGATCGCGACATAAACAACGGCGTAAACGATTGCCGCACCGATCATCGACGCCGGCGGAAAATCGCCGTGGGCTGCATTGGCAACGAACGAATAATGCGCGAGATTCGGCAGCAGGTAATAAATTACGCCGAAAAAGATCTGTGCGCCGCGTGAGCCGAGATTGGCGGCAAATTCGTTAAGCGACGCGCTGAAGTTTCCGATAATGAACACGAGAAACGTCAGCAATGCCGAAAGCGCCGGGGACGAGAACGACGAAAAAAGAACGGCGACGGCCGTCAGGATCGTCAGTTCGAAGAAGATCAGGAGGATGGCTCCCCAGATCGAACCCGCGAGGCTTCCGCCACCGACCGCGACCAGTGCGAGCGAAACTCCGACGCCCATCACAAGCACGTTGACGAGTAGTGTCAGGCAGAGTCCGAGATATTTGCCGACGACGAATTCACCGCGGCCGATCGGCTTCGAAAATATCGAATAGACGGTCCGTCGTTCGATCTCCTTGCTGACGAGGCTGACGCCGACGAAGATCGCGATGAAGGCCCCGAAAAGCAGCATCGAACTGAGGCCCAGATTTACGATCGTCCGCGCTTCCTGACCCGCGGTCAGCTCGCCGAGAAACACGGCCGCCGCCGTGATCAACAGTACGAAAAGCACCAAATTGTAAAGAACGCGGTCACGTACGGCTTCGCGAAACGCGTTGAGCGCAATCGTTAACACACGTCCGAGCGGTGTTGAAGAATTGTTCTGATTTGCAGTCACGATTCTGGCCGGGCAACAGGACGGCGCCCGTGAAGAGATGATAAACGATTGTCACCGTCCGTCAAAAGCTGCGACCAACAATTGGATCGCGAACTTGTTCGGTCGCGGCAGCACTCAAGATCAATGGTCGAGCGGCGGTGCCAGCGGTGCGGTTAGCGCATCGAATTCGACGGCGAGGTTCGAAGAGTCGGCGCCGATGTAACCCGCCTGCGTGACGCAAAAACGCCGTGAACCGCTTTGGGTTACGCCGGATGCGCTCGCCGGATTCGCGGTAAAGAAGAACGTCGCGGGATCGCCCGCGCCAAAATTGTGGATCGCACCGACGACGTGATAGCCGCTCTTTGAACCGGCCGCCAGCACCGGATCGATCATCCGCAAATTGGCGAGGACCGTGAGTCCCGCCGTATCGCCCGTTATGCTTTCAGTGCCGGCGTAATTACCGGCCCCAGTCGTAGCCTGATAGGTTGATTGCGCGCCGTTAAGAGTGCGCATCGTCGAGATCGCGGATCCCTCGTTCGCGGCCCGGCGGGACGCCAGGAGCGTCGGAACCGCGATCGCCACGAGGATCATCGCGATGACGATGACGATCAGGACTTCAACAAGGGAAAAGCCTGAATTTTCGTTTTTCATTTTGGCAGTGCCCTTTGGGGGATAAACAAAAGGGAGAGGTACATCGTGAAATGCCCCTCTCCCTGGTCTGTGGTTAGGCTAGCGCCTGATTAGTTGTTCAGAGGGGTCGCCGCCGCGCAAGTGCCGGTCGCACCACCCGTGAACTGCGTTCCGAGCGTGCCGGTGTCGAAGCGAACAACGCCTTCCGTTTCGATACAGAAACGGCGCGTGCCGGTCTGGGTCACACCCGTCGAAACTGCCGGAATCGTCGAATAGAAGAACGTCGCCGGGGTTCCGGT
This sequence comes from Acidobacteriota bacterium, assembly GCA_029557535.1. Lineage (GTDB taxonomy): Bacteria > Acidobacteriota > Blastocatellia > Pyrinomonadales > Pyrinomonadaceae > JAFDVJ01. The sequence continues at coordinate 5,121 of JAKQII010000048.1, read as the reverse complement.
CGTCGTGTTGGCCGCGACGGCGCCGCCCGCGAATGCGAAACCGCTCTTCGTTCCCGATCCGAGGACCGCGTCAACCAAAGCGACGGTGTTGAGCGTCGCGAGGCTGCCCGCATAGTTTCCGGCACCCGTGGTTGCCTGGTAGGTCATCTCCGCGCCGTGAACGGTACGCATTGACGAAACGGCCGATCCTTCGTTAGCAGCGCGGCGCGCGGCAAGCAGGTTCGGGATGGCGATCGCGGCGATGATACCGATGATAACAACGACGATCAAGAGTTCGATAAGCGAGAAGCCTTTCTGGTTTTTCATTTTAATTACAATCTCCTAGTTTTGTGTTTTGCCTGTCTGTTCAACCTTGTTAGGTCGCAGTGGGTGAGTACAATAGGCGTGCCAAACAGTTAATTATTTGCAATTCGACGGTAAACACTGTATTCGCGCGGGTTATGAAGTAATTTAAGCTTCGCTCCGGTTCGCCGCGGAAGCGCTTGAGAGGCGCTTCTTACAGTTTTTGGTAAGACGTGTCTGACAAAAAATGTCAAGCCGAGTCTGATTGACAAAAGAAAAGCGGGGCGCCGTTGGCACCCCGCGATTCAGGAAAACAGCGTGTCCGGAGAATTAGTTGTTCTGAGGTGTCGCCGCAGCGCATGTGCCGGTTGCTCCACCGGTGAACTGCGTTCCGAGCGTGCCGGTATCGTAGCGAACGACGCCTTCGGTTTCGATACAGAAGCGGCGCGTACCGGTCTGGGTCACACCCGAGGCCACCGACGGAATCGTCGAGTAGTAGAACGTCGCCGGGGTTCCGGTCGTCGTGTTGGCCGCAACCGCACCGCCTGCAAACGCGTAGCCGCTCTTGACACCCGATCCGAGGACCGCGTCAACCAACGCGACACCGTTCAGCGTCGTGAGACTGCCGGCATAGTTTCCGGCACCGGTCGTCGACTGGTACGTCATTTCAGCACCGTGGACGGTACGCATCGACGAAACGGCCGATCCTTCATTCGCAGCGCGGCGGGCGGCAAGCAGGTTCGGAATCGCGATGGCAGCGATGATTCCGATGATAACAACAACGATCAAAAGTTCGATAAGCGAGAAGCCTTTCTGGTTTTTCATTTCTAGTTCAATCTCCTGGTTTGTCTTTAAGATTAATTGCCGTACTGGCAAGTCGGTTGGGTCTGTTTCAAACACCGTGCCAAAATCGGTAAAGTATCCGGAAAAAAGTGAAAACCCCTGCAAATACAGGGGTTACCTCAGCCATGAGATTTTGGTTTCAACTCTGAAACGGAATTATTGACGCTTGGATTTTACAAATTTTGGAAACCGGTTCTTGACAAAATTTGTAATCTGTATCGCAAGGAAAACTAATCAGCGGAGCTTCTCATCTGCGCCGAAAGCGTACGAATGCTGTGCTTGTCGAGCAGGTGCCGGAGGGAGCGTACCTGAAGCCGCAAAAGGTCCGCCGCCTTGGTTTGATTGCCGCTGGTTCGCTTCAGAGCTTCGACGACATACGTCTTTTCGAGATTGTCGAGATGCGTCGAAAGATTGATCCCGTCGTCGGGAAAGTCGAATTCGGCATTGATGCGGGCCGGGTTATAGTTCGTGATATGGTCCGGCAGACGTTCGGGCAGGATCTCTTCACCGCGTTCAAGGGCCACCGCCCTTTCGATAGTGTGTTCGAGCTCGCGGACGTTGCCGTGCCACGCATAGTTCTCGAGCAGCGAGACCGTCTGCGGCGCGATCGTCAGATTGCGACCGGTCTGATCGCAGAATTTGCGGATGAAGTGATTGACCAGTTCCTGAATGTCCTGTCTGCGCTCACGCAACGGCGGGAGACTTATGGGAATGACCGAAATTCGGTAGTAAAGGTCTTCGCGGAACGAGCCATCGTCTGCCATTTGTTTCAGATCGCGGTTCGTCGCCGCGATCACGCGAGCGTCGATCAGGATCTCCTCGTGTGCCCCCACCGGACGGACGCGCCGTTCCTGAAGTACGCGAAGGAGCTTTACCTGCATCGCCGGCGACATTTCGCCGATCTCGTCCAGAAAGATCGTGCCGTGGTGTGCGGCCTCGAAAAGCCCCTTCCGGTTCGTGTTCGCGCCGGTGAACGATCCTTTTACGTATCCGAACAGTTCCGACTCGAGCAACGTTTCGGTGAACGCGCCGCAATTGATCGAGACGAACGGCTTTTCGGCGCGCGGACTGAGATCATGGATCGCCCGGGCGACAAGTTCCTTACCGGTTCCGCTCTCGCCGGTCACCAGCACGGTCGATTGGACCTCGGCCACGGTCTCGATCATCTGATAGACCGCCTGCATCTTGTCCGAATGCCCGATGATGTTGCGTACCGATCCACGATCGCGCTGGGCTCGTTTGAACGCCTTGTTCTCGTCGATCAGCGCCTGCTTCTCGATCGCCTTCTTGACGATGACCTTGAGTTCTTCAACGTCGAATGGCTTCTGAATGAAATCGTCGGCGCCGAGTTTGAACGCTTCGCGCGCGGTATCAACGGTTGCAAACGCCGTCATCAGCACGAATCCGATGTCCGGAAGCGACTCGCGAACGGCGTGGAGGAGTTCGATGCCGTCCATGTCCGGCATCTTGACGTCGGAGATGATGACGTCGCTGCCTTCCTCTTCGAGCATCAGCAACGCCTCGCGGCCGTTCATCGCGGTGCGGATATTGTGTCCATCGGTCTCGAACACCAGCCTCAGCAACTGCCGGTAGCTTTGTTCGTCATCGACAATTAACAGATTTGCCATAACAAGAATCGGGTTTTAGTTGAAACGAAGGATAGGTAGCAAGCGCGGCGAAAACCGCAACCATATTCTGACAGAAAGAGTCCGGCGAATTCAAGACAGAAATTTGTCTGTGATGGTCAGAGCCTTACGGTCAAGGGTACAACTGGCCCGGGCTACTTAACGGAGGAGAAAGAAAGGCGGAGCGTGAAACTCTTTGCTCCCGCTCCGCAATTCTTAATTACCGGACGATTGATCATTGGCTCAATTGATCAGGAATTCCGTAAGATCATTGTCGCTTCCCAGCCCCCACTGCTGAACGTAGTAGCCGGAAGTTGAGCCCAGAATATGGAAATCTCTAGGCCCCAGAGTGGCTGGCGCCCGGGTGACTGCGGGATCGAACACGCCGTCGCCATCATAGTCTGAGACAACCGGCGAATCGCCGGGAGCGCCAAATGAGACGACTGACGATTGACCCGTGGAGCTTAGGATGGACCAAAACTGGAGATTGGGAGATGAATTTCGGAACACAGAGATGTCTGAGGTGCCATCACCATCAAAGTCGGCATAGATTGGGCTATCACTGCCGTTTAATCCGAAATTTACAACCAACTCTTGACCATTGCTGCTTTGAATCACGTGAAAAACCAACTGACTTGCGTTTCTGTCGACAATTCCAAGGTCCGCTTTTCCATCACCGTCATAATCGCCCCGCAATCCAACGGTATTCCCCAGAAAAGGAAAGGTGACCGCGTAGAATGACTGATAGCCGGACGAACTTAGTGAAACCAGATATGCGAACGGACCGCTTCCAAAATTGGTTCGTCTGAAGGTTGCAGGGTCAGCTTTGCCATCCCCATCATAATCCTGCGTGTATTTCGCATCCTGAGCGCCGCACTGCAATGAGAAAACCCAAGGACTTCCGGTCGAACTCAAGAGAGCCCAGAACTGGTTTGAATTGATCAGACCTGTTCCGGCCGGCGGCGGCGGTTGGTTTGGATCTGCGTCCGGATTACAATTCAGTGGATTCGCCACACGATAGACGCCAATGTCAATGGCACCATCACCGTCGAAATCGGCCGGCACCATTTGGTCCGTTTGAAGGCCGAAGGTTTCTGTTCTGACAGTACTTGTGTTTGACTGTAGAATCCACCAGACCCTGTTCGAATTTGTTACACGAATAATTGTTGGATCGGCTTTTCCGTCACCATCGAAATCACTGGGTATCGCGGCACAGAAACCGGTTTGAGGAAAGAGCCCCCCAACGATAAAGAGGACTGCGAAGACTATTGGAAAGCCTAGAGTCTTAGTCGAGTTTTTCATTCTTGTACTCCATTCTAGTTGGCACCGCGGAAACGCCGATGCCAAAGGTCGTGATTGTTAAGCTCTTGAGTTCCGCAAGGCGAACATACATTTACAAATTACGGGAGGAGACCACTAGAGTCCGGACGAGAGAATGGTCTGCAATCAAGAGCGACAAGGTGTTGTCCGGTGGGGGAAGTTTACAGATTCCCAAACATCATTTCAATGAAAAACTCGAATGAAATTGACAGCTCACGTTCCAGGTAGAAAGGAGCGTTAGCACCGAGCCCCTATTCCTTAATATTCAGAAATCCCTGAAGCCGCGAAGATTTGAACTCGAATTCGGTTGATCCCGATGCTTCGGCCGTGACCGCGAGTGATTCGCGCTCGACCGGAAGCTCGACCGTGATCGCCGTGCCCTCGCCTTCGAGGCTGCGGACCTTGATCGAGCCGTTATGGTCGCGGACGATCTGATATACGATCGAAAGCCCGAGTCCGGTCCCCCCGGTCGTTGATTCGGAAAACGGCTCGAACAGCTTCTCGACCTGTTCTGGTGTCATTCCGCAGCCCGTGTCTGAAAAGACGATTCGGACCCGTTCGCCTGAAACGACCTCGGAGGTGACGGCTAATTCACCCCCATTTGGCATCGCGTTGAGCGCGTTGCGCGAGAGATTCCAAAAAATCTGCTTAAGCTGCGTCGGGTCAGCCGAGATGATGATCGGGTCGCGCGGCGCGGCGTATTCCAGCCGGTGGGACTCTTTGACATCCGGCGAGTGTTTCAATAACAGAAATGTTTCCTCGATAGCCTCGCGAACGTCGACCTCCGAGAAGTTGTTGACGCGCGGTCGCGCGTAGGTCAAAAAGTTCGTGATGATCTTGTTCAGCCGATCCGATTCGCGAAGGATTATTTCCATCAGTCCCGCGTTCGTCGATTCGGGCGGAGTGTTGGTCTGCATCACCTGGATCGCGCCGCGCATCGCGCCGAGCGGGTTGCGTATCTCGTGGGCAAGCCCCGCGGCGACCCGACCGACCGCCGCCAGTCTGTCTTTGCGCCGAACGCTCTCTTCCATCCGGCGGATCTCGGTCAGAT
>JAKQII010000390.1 GCA_029557535.1 Acidobacteriota bacterium | reverse complement strand
ATGAACAGATAGTAAGTCGGTCCGCTGGGTGTTACAACTTTGCTGCGCCCCTTCGGGGCTGAGATCATCGTGGGCGATTCGTCCCCAGGCTTGCTTCGCGCGCTAGGGGTTACCGTTGCGTCGCCCCTTCGGGGCTGAGATCGTCGCGGGCGACTTGACCCCAGGCTTGCTGCGCGCGACCGGGGTTACCACTGCGTCGCCCCTTCGGGGCTCTTAAATTCCTGGATTCAACGATTTAAGAATCATAATTCAAGATTCAGAACTCAATAAATAATCGAAATTCAATTCTCCAGAAACTCGACATTTGCGATGCGCGTTTTCGGGCCGCTTGTTGAATCTTGAATCTTATCTTGACGTTTTTTTGAATTTTGAAATTATTCCCCGATCTTGTTGAAAACGTCGAGAACGATCTGCCACTTACCTGCCCTGCGCTTCCAAACCTGCGCAAAATTCCAGCGAGTAACGGATTTGTCCTTGTGCGTCAGCGAATACACTCCCCAGACGTACATCATGTTCCCGTATATTTTCGACGTATTTGCACTGAACTTGAGGAAACTGGAATCCGGGAACTCCTTTTCCATCCGTTCCATTCCGAGGAAAGCGGCTTTCCGTCCGCTGAACGGTAGATTCCCATCGCGCAGTAATATGGCGTCGTCCGCAAGATAATTGAAATACCCGTTGGCCATGCTCTTGTTCGAAAAGATGTTATTCAAGATTTCTTCGTCGACCGGTTTGTCATGCGATTGTCCGAGCCCGGCGTCCGACGGAGATCGCCAACCGGCTTTCGATAAATTGCTCGAGGAATGTGAGATACCTATATCGAGCAACGCGCGGTATTCGCCGCTTGCCTGTTTTTCCCAGATCGTCGCGTATTCGCCGAATCCCGTCGGCTTGTCGTTCTTGCCCTTTGGCCGAAATTCCCACCCACCGGTCGTGTAACCGAAGTTTCCGTTCGACGAAATATCCGCCCACACCGGATTCCACGAAAGCAGCGCCGGCGAATCAGGACGGTTCTTCCAGTACAGTTTGCCGTTGATCTCCGTTGGATTGAAGACGATCCCGTCATCCGCAAGAAACGACAGGAATGCGGCTTTGGTGCCTTTTTCGGAAGCAGCCCGCGCAAACTCCTTTTCGGTTTCGACCAGGCGCTGCAGGTCCGATTTGACGGGAAGGGTGCGCTGGGCGTGCACCGTTAGACACATCAGGACGACGATTGCGACGACGGATGCGGTTTTCATACGGCTTGTATTTTACATTAATTCGACCAACCGGATCCCGCTTTTTGCGCAATCGGAATTGACGGACAACGTCCAAGTTGTCGAACTTATCTATTTAGCGATAGATTCGTTCAGAGGTTTTATCATGAGAAGACTGTTTCCTGTCGCGTTTTTGATCGTATTGACCATCTGTACGCCGGCCTTCGCGCAGTCCGCGGAAGTTGCGCTCAGGCTCGATGAGAAGTTCTTCGACGCGTTGCTCGAGGCGATCTTCAAGAATTCGGGCGCACCCGAATTTCCTCTTTCGGTCAATCGTTCGGAAAACCCCGACGGGAATGGATCGGTAAACGGACCCGTCCCTGAGCCCGGTCTCTGCACCGAATCGATAAAACTGCAGCGCGAGGTCGACGGCGTGGCGACCGCTGTGAGGTTCCGCGACGGACAGATCCAGGCACCGATCGCGTTTTCAGGGAACTACAATCCGCCGTTCGTTGGCTGTCTTGATTTTTCCGGCGTCGCACAGACAAGCATCGAACTTGAATTCGACAAGGAAAAACAGTCTTTGATCGGACGGGCAAAGGTGCGCGAGGTCAACCTGAGCGGGGCCGGCGGGATCGGAAGCGGATTGCTCGCACGGATGGTTCAATCTTCGATCGACCGCAAGATCAACCCGATCAATATCCTTCAGATGGAACGGGTTTCGTTCACGGTGCCGATCCAAAACGCCGGCAGCCTGCGAATGAAAGCGACGGGGATCCGGCACGAGATCACGCCGGGCGCGCTAAATGTTTACGTGATGTACGAATTTGGGAAAGACTAGACGGTAGACGGTAGGCGGTAGGCGGTAGGCGGTTGACGATTGATAATTGATGGTCGCTGGTTGGCTTTTCCTTAACGCGAAAATGGGCCGACGACGCTCTTGTGGTTTCGGTCTACCGTCTACCGTCTAGTTTTCAGAAATTTCGAAAATTCTTCTTCGCTTCTCGTCAATCCTTCGAATTTGGCGATGATCTTGTCGTCTGGAGTGACGATCGCGTAAAGCGGCAGCGCAACGGTTCCGAAACGCTCTTCCTGCATTTTCTGAAATCCTTCGTAGGGTTCGCCCTCGCCGTCGGTGTAGAGCCTGGCCCGGACGAAGTTCGCAAGTTCGGCTTTGACCGCCGGCTTCGGGAACATGTTGACTTCCATCCAACGGCAGTTCGTGCAGGTGTATCCCGTGAAATCGATCAAGACCGGCTTGTTCTCTGCCGTGGCCTTTTCGAGCGCGGCCTTGTAATCGTTCACGATCCAGTCAAGTTCACCGCTCTTGTCGCTCGACGACCCCGTCAGGCTTTCTTTCGCCGGGGGCAGAAAAGACTCGATCTCGCCGAGTTTCGCGCCGAAAAGTCCGGTCAGCAGATAAAACGCGAGCGTGATGAAGAAGATCGCGTTCAGGACGCGGATCAATCCGATCTTCGTTTCACCGTAGTCGTGGAAGAGTTTAAACACGCCGAGCAGGTACATGAAGATGATCACCGAAAGGCCGGTCCAGCCGGCGATCACGACCTCACGCGTGAAAATCCCCCAACCCCAGACAAGATCGGCGTTCGAGAGAAACTTGAGCGCGGCGCCAATCTCGAGAAAGCCCATCACTACTTTCAGGGCATTCATCCAGCCGCCCGAACTCGGAAGCGAATGCAGCAGCCGCGGCGCGACGGCCAAAATGAAGAACGGCAGCGCGAAGACGCTTGAAAATGCCAGCATTCCGGCGATCGGATAAAAGAGTTTTCCATTCGCGGCGGCGACTAGGATCGTGCCGACGAGCGGTGCCGTGCAGGTAAACGACGTGAGCGAAAACGTCAGCCCCATAAGGAGCAGTCCGAGCGTTTTACTGCCTTCCTTCGCGCGGGTGAGTTTGTCGAGTCGGTTCAGGATGCTTGGCGGGATCCCGATGTTGTACGCACCGAGCAAGCTAAAGGCGAACGCCAGAAAGATTCCCATAATGGCGAGGTTTATCCACGGGTTCGCCGCAAACTGATTGATACCGGCGGCGCCGAAGAGGAGTGCCAACGCGATGCCGAGCGCCGTGAATGTAAGGATGATGCCCGCGGCGTAGATCAACGCATCGCGGATCGATCCGGCGTGGCTTTCCGCGGCGTTTTTCGTGAAATACGAGACCGTGATCGGAATCATCGGGAAAACGCACGGCGTCAGGAGAGAAAGCGCGCCGAACGTCATCGCGAGCCAGATGTAGCCCCAAAAACCGCCGTTTTCGAGGTCGTTGCCCGAAGCCATGCGGTTCGGTTCCGACACCGTCGAAACCAAGGCGGTGTTCGAGTTGCCGGCGGGTGTCGGCGTCATTTCGGCGACGTTCGCGTTCGCCGCCGCGAGATCGGTGTTCGCGTTGGCCGGAGTGACGGTGGGCGAAACCGAAGGGGATGGTGTCGGCGACACGCTGGGAGTTGCCGTCGGCGTCGGACTTGCGTCGGTCTTGCCGGCGCCGATCGTCACCGCGGCCGTCGCCTTGAGCGTGCGCGGCGGAAGACAGACCTCGTTGTTGCAGGCCTGGAAACGGAAGTTTGCCGTCAGCGTCTGTTCGCCCGGCGGGGCGTCCGATGCGACCGTGAACGGGACCGTGAAAGTGGCCGAGCCCGAGTATGTCTCGGTATTGATCTTGAAACTCTCGTCGAACTTGACCTTCGGCTTCGGACCGCTGAGACCGCCCATCGCGAAAATACCCGGCTCGATCGTGATCTTCGTCGGGTACGGTCCCCCCGCGCCCTGGGTCACCGAGTATATGTACCACGGCGCGGAAATCGAGGCAGTCAGTTTTACCGTGCCCTTTCCGCCCGGAGCGATCGCCGACGGCGAAACGCTCGCCGACACCGTGACCGGCGCCTGCGCGGACGCCATGAAAGCTGAAGCCGCCAGAACGACGGCCGGAACAAAAGCGTAAACGAAACCTTTTCTAAACAATCGCCACCTCGAATTCATTCAAAGCTAACATAATTATCCGCTTATCCTCAAAAAACATTCCGCCGCCTTCGTCCAGGCGCGATGCTCTCTGTCGACTCAACAACGATCGTTCGCATTTGCTAGAATCAACTCCGACCTATGAACTTGCCTTTGGTTGCCATCATCGGGCGCCCGAATGTCGGGAAATCGACCCTTTTCAATCGCCTCACCGGATCGCGACGGGCTATCGTCGGCGACGAACCGGGCATTACCCGGGACAGGATTTACGGCGAAGTCGAGTGGAAGTCGCAGATCTTCCGGCTCGTCGACACCGGCGGCATCGTGCCGGACGACGAAGCGATCATCCCGGCGAACATCTTCAAGCAGGCCGGACACGCGATCTCCGAAGCGCAGGCTGTGATCTGGGTCGTGGACGCTCGGGCCGGCATCACGCCGCTCGACGAAGAAATCTCTGTCTACTTACGCAATATCGGGAAGCCGGTTTTCATCGCGGCCAACAAAGCCGAATCGAGGAAAGTCGAGGAGGAAGCCGCTGAATTCTATCAGTTCGGTTTCGCCCTGACGGCGATCTCCGCCGAGCACGGAAGTTCGGTCGGTGACCTGCTCGATTCCGTGCTCGACGTTCTCGAATTCGATGAATCCGTCGAAGAGGAAGTAACCGACGAGATCAAACTTGCGATCATCGGACGGCCGAACGTCGGAAAATCATCCTTGCTCAACAAGATCCTCGGCGAGGAACGCGTGATCGTCTCACCGATCCCCGGAACGACGCGCGATGCGGTCGATACGCATCTGACCGTCGACGGCAAGAAATTCCTGCTGATCGACACGGCGGGCATCCGCCGCAAGGGCAAAACGACCGAGATGGCCGAGAAACTGTCGGTCATCATGGCCAAAAAATCGCTCGAACGCGCGGACGTCGCGATTCTCGTCATCGATGCGGTGGAAGGGGTCACGAACCTCGATGCGAACATCGCCGGATACGCGGTCGATTCGGGCTGTTCGGTGATCATCGTAGTCAACAAATGGGATGCCGTCGGGGAGAAAGAGACGAACACGATCTATGAGTTCGAGCGGGAACTCAGAAGGAACGTGAAGTTTCTCGACTGGGCGCCGATGGTGACGATCTCGGCGCTGACCGGCCAGCGAGTGACGAAGATCCTGCCGCTCGTCGCCGAGGCCGACGAAGCGCGCCGATTGCGGATTCCAACGTCGAGACTGAATCGCTTCTTCGAGGCGTCGATCTCGCAGCCGAAAGGCGGAACCGCTCCGGCCCCGGTGAAGGGCGGATTTTCGCGGTTGAAAGTTCAGTTTTTAACGCAGGGAGGGACGCGGCCTCCGTTGTTCGTTCTCTTTACTTCAGGCGGGAGCAAGGCGGGGCTTCATTTCTCTTACATTCGCTATGTCGAGAACCGATTGCGCGAAGAGTTCGGGTTTTTCGCAACGCCGATCAGGATCAAGGAACGTCACAAGGTGAGAAAGTCCGAATAATACTCTGCAAACCAGATCTCGCGCCGTCGGGAGCCTGAACGCCGCTGACAATCGACAATGGAACTCCCCTTAACTTTCGTTTGAAATTTTCCCCCGAAAATTGAACAATTTAACTTTTATGGATGAGGTCCTGCTCCTGATCAGAATCTTCCTCGCGTCGGTGTTCATCATCGCGGGTGTCGGAAAACTGGCCGATATGGAAGGGTCGAAACGTGCTTTCCGCGAATTCGGGGTGAACGACGAGCTTTCCGAGGGAATCGCCTACGCATTGCCGATCATCGAGATCGGATTCGCGATCCTTCTGCTCCCGGTCTTCACGGCATGGTTCGGCGCGATCGGCTGTTTCATCTTGCTGGCGGTTTTCATCGGCGGGATGCTCTGGCAGCTCGCAAAAGGCCAGACACCGGATTGCCACTGCTTCGGAGCGATCCACAGCGAGCCGGTGAGTTGGAAGAGCCTGATTCGCAACATCATATTTGCGGGATTCGCGTTCGCCCTTGTCGCGCAGGGAAACTACAATCAAGGGCTTGGTTTCACGGAATTGACAATTGACATGGCTATTCAACTGATATTCGGGATCGTGTTCGTCGCGCTTTTGGCGCTCGCGGTCTTCTACCTGAAGAAGATCTCCGAGCAGCAGGACCAGGTCATGCGCCGGCTCGAGGTGATCGAGGTTCTTGCGCATGAAGGAGGGCGCGAGGTCGCGCGAGACAACGTGAACGCGCCGCAGGACGGTCTGCCGATCGGCGCAAAACTGCCGCAATTCGAACTGAAGGACTTGGCAGGCAGGGTCGTCACCACGAAGGATATTGAGTCACGCGGGCGACCGATGCTGTTCTTCTTTGTGAGCCCGACCTGCACGCCGTGCGCCTCGCTTCTGCCCGAGATCGAAGAGTGGCAGAAGGAATTCAGCGATTCGCTCGACGTGGTCCTGATCAGCACTGGCGATTCCGCGCAGAATGCCGAGAAGTTCGGCGGGAAGTCTTTCAAGGAAATTCTCCTTCAAGAGGAGCGCGAGGTCGGAAAGAAGTTCCGGGCGGAGTGGACCCCGGTCGGCATCTTTATCAATTACGACAGCGTGATCGGTTCGGCGCCGGCCGTCGGCGACGCGGCAATCCGCGAGCTGATTGCGAAATTGAGAAAAGAAGACGTTTCAAAGGTTTACGCGGTCGGCGACGTGAGCGGCGTCGGCGAACTTTCGATCGGATCCGAGATGCCCGAGTTCGAGGTCAGCGATCTGAAGGACAACAAGGTTTCGAATGCGGACCTGAAGGGCAGGAACACGCTCGTCATGTACTGGAGCATGGGATGCGGCCACTGCCGGGCGATGATGCCCGAACTGATCGCCTGGGAAAATGCCAAAAGCGATTCGGACCCGAAACTGATCGTCTTTTCACAGGGGTCGGTATCCGATCACGAGCCGTTGACGATCAACTCGCCGGTCCTCATCGAGGAGGGAAGCAAGACCGCCGAGACGCTCGGAATGCCCGGAACGCCGGCGGCGATCTTGGTGAACGAAGACGGGAAGATCGTTTCGCAGGTCGCGGTCGGTGCGGCCAATATCTGGGCGCTGGTCGGGCGCGAGCCGATCGCCGGCAACGACTGATATGCGTCCGATCGATTGGCGCATAATTGCCACCGACGGCGAAACGCGCGCCGGAATACTTAAGACTCGCAGGTCTGTTGTCGAGACGCCGGTCTTCATGCCCGTCGGGACGCAGGGAACGGTCAAAGGCGTCCGTTTCGAGTGGCTCGAGGACGAACTCGACGCGCGGATCATCCTCGGCAACACTTATCATTTATTCCTTCGGCCCGGCCATGAAGTGATACGCGAATTGGGCGGGCTTCACCGGTTCTCGACGTGGAATCGCGCGCTCCTTACCGATTCCGGCGGTTTTCAGGTTTTCTCGCTGACGGATCTCAGAAAGTTGACCGAGGAAGGCGTCGAGTTCCGCTCGCATATCGACGGCAGCAGGCGGTTTCTCTCTCCTGAGGTCTCGATGGACATCCAGGCGGCGCTTGGATCGGAGATCGTCATGGTCTTCGACGATTGTCCGCCCGGCGACGCAGGGTTCGAAAAGACGCTGAAGTCGCTCGAGATGACGGCCCGCTGGGCTCGCCGCTCGAAGGACAAATTCAACGAACTTCAACGTGACGGCGCGGATTCAGGACACGTCAATTTGGGATTTGGGATTGACGATTTCGGATTGGAGGAAAATCCCAAGTCCGAAATCCCAGATCCCACACGGATTTCTGGCAAGCAGGCATTGTTCGGGATCGTTCAGGGTGCAGGCCATCTTGAACTTCGTCGGCACAGTCTCGAACTGACGCAGGAGATCGGATTTGACGGCTACGCGATCGGCGGTCTCAGCGTGGGCGAAGAAAAGAGCGTCATGTACGAGGTGCTCGAGTACCTGGCGCCCCGAATGCCTCACGATGCGCCGCGTTATTTGATGGGGGTCGGGACCCCGGAGGACCTGATCGAGGGTGTCCGGCGAGGCGTCGATATGTTCGATTGCGTGATGCCGACGCGCAACGGCCGAACCGGCGGCGCGTTCACTTCGCGCGGAAAGATCAACATCCGGAACGCCCGTTACGCGCTCGACCCGGACCCGCTTGATGAGGATTGCCCGTGTTCGGTCTGCCGGCGCTACTCGCGTGCGTACTTGCGGCATCTTTACCAGTCCGGCGAGATGTTGGCGGCGACCTTGATCTCGCATCATAATCTCGCGTTTTACCTTAATCTGATGAAGCGGATAAGAACGGCGATCGTCGACGGTGAGTTTGAGGCGTTTCGGACGGGCTTTCTTGCGCAATTGGATAACGAATAAGGCAGACTTGCCCAATTTTCAGATAATACGGGACTTTCCGCGTGTGACTGCTTTGATAAAATGAGGTTACTTTGTCATAATTGCGTTTTTCTTTTCCGTTGAGACAATGAATATACCAATTTTGCTTTTTCAGGGTGAGGGCGGGAGCGGCCTGTTTACGATGGTGCCGTTGATCGTCATCATCTTCGGGATATTTTATTTCTTGGTCATCCGGCCGCAGCAAAAGCAACAGCAGAAGCTCCAGCAGATGATCACCACACTGAAGATCAACGATGAGGTCGTGACGAACGGCGGGATCATCGGGAAGATCAAGGAAGTCAAAGAAACGAGCTTCATCATTCAGAGTGCGGAGAAGTCATTTCTCGAGATCGGCAAACAGGCCGTTATCGGGAAGAAAGCAGAGGAATCCAAATAAGCTGCCGGAACGCAGCCTCTTCGAGGCGCGGTAATTTGCCGGCTGGCAGCAAGTTTTATGAAGAACACAAGTTTGATCATCCGAAGCGTCATCATCATCGTGATCACGCTGGTCGGAATTTATCTGGTCTTCGGACCGCGACGGGCACCGGCCGGTGCGGACTTCACGTGGAGCGGAATCAAGGCGAACCTCGCCCAGAACATCAATCTCGGTCTCGACCTCAAAGGCGGTTCGCATCTCGTGATGCGCGTCAAAACCGACGACTATCTGAAGAAATTGACCGAGAACAATGCTCAGGCGGCCCTGACGGCCGCGACCGACGCAAAGCTGCCGGTCAGCGGTGACACCATCATCGCCGAGAACGGAACGTTCCAGGTGAACTTGAACCTGACCGATCCATCGCAGGCGGACGCCGTCATCGAGGAAGTCAAGAAAAAGGTTGAATTCAGTCAGTGGACTCAAAGCACGAGCGGACCGACCATATCGTGGACGCTGCCGACGCGTGTGCAGGAGACTTTCAAAGAACAGGCGGTCGAGCAGGCGCTGAAGATCATTGAAAGCCGCATCAACGCGTTCGGCGTCAAGGAGCCGACACTCCAGCGTCACGGTGCCCAGTCTTCCGGCCAGATCCTTCTTCAGATGCCTGGCGTCGACGATCCGGAACGCATAAAGAAGCTGATCGGCGCGGAATCGAATCTCTCGCTGATGAAAGTCGCGACCGATTCCTATCAGACGTTCCCGTCGGAGGACGCGGCGAAACAGTCGCTCGGCGGAACGGTTCCGCCGAATCGCAAGATCCTGCCGCTCGTCGAGCGCGACGACGCCGTGACACCGACGCAACAGGATCCGAACGCTAAGACCTTCATGATCGTCGAATACCCGGCGATCGTCGAAGGAAACGAACTGCGTGACGCGCGCGCGTACTCGCAAACCGGCGCGGACGGCGACTATCAGATCCAGTTCAATCTTAAGCCCGCCGGCGCGGCAAAGTTCGGCGAATGGACCGGAAAAAACATCGGCAAATACCTCGCGATCGTTCTTAACGGCGAGATCAAGTCGGCGCCGGTTATTCAGGGACAAATCTTCGACAGCGGACAGATCCAGGGCAGGTTCACGAAAACCTCCGCCGAGGATCTGGCACTTACGCTCCGTTCGGGCGCGCTTCCGGCGGAGATCGAGTATCAGGAAGAGCGGACCGTCGGTCCGAGTCTGGGGGCCGATTCGATCGATGCCGGTGTTCGTGCCTCGGTCGGCGGACTGCTGTTCGTGATCATCTTCATGCTGTTCTACTATCGCGGTTCGGGCATCAACGCCGTTGTCGCGCTTGTTCTCAACATGTTGCTGACGATGGCCGGGTTGATCGTTTTGGATTCGACGCTGACCCTTCCCGGTATCGCCGGTCTTATCCTTGGCGTCGGCATGGCGGTCGACTCGAACGTGCTTATTTTCGAGCGCATGCGTGAAGAGCTGCGCGCCGGGCACCCGATCGCGGATTCGATCTCGATGGGGTTCGACCGCGCTTTCATCACGATCATCGACACACACATCACGACGATCATTTCGTCGACGATCCTTTATTTGTATGGTTCGGGGCCGATCCGCGGCTTCGCCGTGACCCTTGTTTTGGGGCTCCTGATCAACCTCTTCTCGGCTGTTTTTGTTTCGCGCACGATTTTCATGTGGCTGCTTGAACGAAACCCGGAAGCAAAGACCCTGAGCATCTAATAAGTATTTGTAGATACAATGTTTGAGATTTTTAAGACAATAAACGTCGACTGGATGGGCAAGCGCAAGATCTTCATCACGCTTTCCATCTTCGTCTTGCTAGCGGGTCTGGGTTCAGCCGTTGGACGTCAGTTTTCGGAAGGCGGAACCGATTCGTTCAACCTCGGTGTCGACTTCCGCGGCGGAACCGTCGTGACGGCAAAGTTTCGTGAGAAGCCCAACGTCGAAGCGGTCCGAAACGCACTGAACGGCGTCGGAATAGGCGAGTCGATCATTCAAGATTCAACCGACAAGACCGACGAAGTCCTGATCAAGGTCCCGAACATCGGTCGCCGCGACGACTGCCCCGACGCCGACGAGGCCGGCCGGTGCATGGTCAAGCGCGCGCTGGATACTCTTGGGAAAGAAGCCGAAGGAGCCGCTTCGCTGGCGGATGATGCGTCGGCGGGTTACAAGATCGTCGGAACTGACTCGGTCGGCCCCGTTGCGGGTGCGCAGCTGCGCAATCAGGCGGTGATCGCGACCTTGCTCGGCCTCGCCGGCATCCTTTTCTTTATCGCGTTCCGCTACGACTGGACTTACGCCGCAGGCGCGGTCATCGCCGTGTTCCACGATGTGCTTGTTACATTGGCATTCTTCTCGGTCTTTCAGTGGGAAGTCAGTCTGACGGTGCTCGCGGCTTTGCTGACCCTCGTCGGATTTTCGGTAAACGACTCGATCGTGATCTTCGACCGCATCCGTGAGAATCTAACGCTCCATCGCGGTGAATCGCTGTACAAACTGACGAACGATTCGATCAACCAGACGATGTCCCGGACGATCGTGACCAACGGTCTCGTCTTCCTATCCGTGCTGGCACTCGTATTGTTCGGCGGAGAGGTCCTTCGCGGATTCTCGCTGGCGCTGTTCGTCGGATCGATCACCGGAACGTACTCGACGATCGCGATTGCGAGCCCGATCGCTATCTGGTGGCAGGGCAGGCTTGGTGAGGCGCAGATCAAAGAGGTGGATATTCCGAAAGCCGAGAAACTGGCGTCGGCATCACGCCGGCCGGTCTCTCGTCGTCCGGTAACACGGTAGATTATGCAAGAAGCGCGAATCATAACAATTGCTTGTTCTTACGATTCGCGCTTTGTCGCAATTCCGGCAGGGCAAAAGCGGCAAATTTTATTTGATTATGGGGTTCAATCGGCCAAATTAATCTTGACTTTCGGAACGCAACAACTTAGACTCCTTATCGTTGCTGGTCAATTAAATAGGTCGTAACTTGCTTTCCAATAAATCTTTTTTGGGGAAAGTGGGAAAGTGGTGTGGCTCTGTGTTTTAGACCGGCTTGATTTCTATTCACCCCGCGTTTTGTGAAAAGGCAAAAAAGACGACTGAAGAAATCAGGATCTTGTCCGACGGGTGTCATTCGAATGACATCGTTACGTCCGAACTTTGTTATTTGCAATCATAATTCGAACCTTTGACGAAAGTTTGGCACCGGAAAAAGGAAGGATAAAGAGATGTTAGATCAATTAGTAGAATCGAAAAACAATTCGGCCGAGAATACCCGGCGGAGCGAGTTTCTGCTCGGCGTCTTCATCATCGCGGTGACCGCGTTGTTAAGTGCCTGGACGTACAGCTTGTTTGCGAAGGATTACGGCATGGGATCGGGCGATCTTGACATTTCAAGTCTCGTCGCGCCGGTCGCGCTCCCCGAGGATGCGCCGCCGCCGCCGCCGGAAGTCAAGCAGGAGAAAACCCAGAAATCGAATTCCGACGAGATCGTTGTCAAAGAGATGTACGCGGACATCAACCGCGTAATCGATCTGAAGGACACGAGCAAGGGCGAAAAGCAGGTTTACTCCGTTGAGAACCTTGATAAGAGCCGGCTGAAGAAGGGTGACGCCGTCAGTATGCCGGAAAACGCCGCCCGCAAGAGCGACGGAGACGGCAGCGGTCTCTCGACAAGCGGAACCACGACGAAATCCGATGACGACGATTTTGACAAGCCCGTTGTCGTGAAGACGCCCGCTCCGACCCCCAAACCAGTCCCCAAGGTGATCTCCGGCGGTGTCGTTAACGGTAAAGCGACGAATTTGGTGAAGCCGCCCTATCCGGCCGCGGCCCGCGCAGTCCGTGCGAGCGGCGCCGTGAACGTCCAGGTCACGATCGATGAAAACGGGAGCGTGATCTCGGCAAGTGCCGTGTCCGGCCATCCGTTGCTTCGCGCCGCTGCCGTCCAGGCGGCCCGGTCGTCGAGGTTCTCGCCGACCCTCCTTTCGGGACAGCCGGTTAAGGTGACGGGCGTCATCGTATACAATTTCCAGCCGTAAATGGTTAAACCGACGGGTTGCGCGACTTTCGAGGCGTGCAACCCTGATTGCAATAATAGAAATTCTTTGACTTCTTTGGAGGAAAAATCATGACTTTTTTAGTGAGCCATTTCGGCTTGATGTTCAGTGAAGGTGGCGTTTCGTTCGGTATTTATGACATCGCCAAATCGTTGACGATTCCCGGATGGGGCGTTATCATCACGCTCCTCATCCAGGCCGTCTACATGATCGCGGTCGGTATCGAGCGATGGCTGACGTACAACAAAGCGAAGCAGCAGTCGCGTCAATACGCGCCGAAGGTTGCGCAGGCCTTGAAGAACAGCAACATCGATGAAGCGATCAACATCAGCGACAAGCACAAGGATTCGCACCTTGCGATGGTCGTTTCGTCGGGTCTCAAAGAGTTTCAGGCTCACCAGGGCAACGCGAACATCTCTGCTGATGAAATGGAAGCTTCGAAGCGTGCGCTCGAGCGTGCGATCGCCGTCAAGACGGCCGAGCTCAAGCGCGGTCTCGCAGGTCTTGCGACCGTCGGTTCGACTGCTCCGTTCGTCGGACTGTTCGGTACCGTCGTCGGCATCATCGGCGCGTTCCAGGCGTTGAAAACCAACGAAACGGCCGGTATCGGCGCGGTCGGCGGTGCTATCGCTGAAGCGCTCGTCGCCACGGCCTTCGGTATCCTCGTTGCCGTTCCGGCGGTGTGGCTCTTCAATTACTTCACCAGCAAGGTCACGAGCTTTGGTGTTGAAATGGAGAACTCGGCATCTGAATTGGTTGATTACTTCATCAAGCAGCGCGCGAAGCAGTTGAACTAGTCCTTGGCGATTAAGGGAGAATTTTAGTTATGTCAATGACAGTCGGCGGTTCCGATGAATATAACTCGGAAATTAACGTAACCCCGATGGTCGACGTGATGCTCGTGCTTTTGATCATCTTCATGATCGTCACGCCGCTCCTTCAACAGGGTGTTTCCGTTAACCTTCCGCGTGAAATGAACGCCCCGACCGAAGATCCTGACATTGCAAAGGATACGTCGGTGATCGTGGCGATTCCGGACAACAATAACTTCTACATCGGAAAGAGTCTATACCCGCTCGAGGAACTCGGCGAGAAGATCAAAACCCTGATGAAGGACAAGACTCCCGATAAACGGATTGTTTATATCAAGAGCAGCGTTGAGGTCGAATACGGCACCGTAGTAAAAGCCGTCGACCAAATCCGCAAGCAGGATATCGACAAGATCGGGCTCGTCGCGGACAAGAAGAAGAAAGCCGCGTCGGGTCAATAGTTTGGGAGTAATCAGCACTGGGGGTGTAGAAAGTTATGGGAATGTCAACAGGCGGCAGCAAGGGTGAAGCAACTCCAAACATTAACGTTACTCCGTTGATCGACGTTTTGCTCGTACTCTTGATCATTTTCATGGTCATCACGCCGTCCAAACCGAGTCGGTTCGAGGCCAAGGTGCCGGCGGAACCTAAGGAAATGGACAAAAATATCCAGCTGAAACAGAATCCGAACACTTTGATTCTATTCGTCAGCAAGGATGGCAAGCTTCGCTTGAATACCGATGATGTCGGCGACACGGCGGATACGGCACCAATGACCGCAAAGCTCACTGAACTGTTCAAGTTCCGTGAATCGAACGGTATTCTCCGCGAGGGCAGCAACGAGGTTGAGAAGACGGTCTTTGTGAAGGCGCCGAAATCGGCCCGATACGGAGAGGTTGTCAAAGCAATCGACGGCGCGAAGCTTGCGGGCGCGGACCCGATCGGTCTTCAGATCGACGACCTGGAGAATTAGGGCTCGAGGCGAAGTTCGCGCACCTGCGCGCGGCCCTCGCCCCGGGAGTTAATGGAGTCATAAAATGAGATTGTCTCGTTTAGGGATACTTGTAATTATTGCTTTCACCGTTTTGGTTGGGGCCAATTGCTCGTACTACAACAGGATTGTGGCGCGCAAGAATCTCGTCGACGGTGCTACGGCCTACAAGGAACGCAAGTTCGCGCTGGCCGAGGAACGATTCCGCAAGGCGGTTTCGATCGATCCTGACGGAAAAACACTCGAAGGCCGGACGGCGCAGCTCTTCCTTGCCCGGACGCTTCATTCGGAGTACATCGCCGATCGCAAACTGACCCAGAAGGGGGAAGAAGCGATCGAACAGTACAAGAAGACGCTCGCCAGCGATATCAACGAACAATCGGCGTTCAAGGCGATCGCGAACCTTCTCGATTCATTGAACCGGAAGGACGAGGCGTTGAAGTGGATCACTGACCGTGCCGAGAATCAGAATGTGAAGGCGGATTACCGAGCGGAGGCGTATACCTCGCTTGCCGCGAAACAGTATTCCTGCGCAAATGATATTTCGGATGTCGAGCCGGCCAAGAAGACTGTCAAGAAGGACGGCAAGGACGTTTTCGAGTTTCACAAGCCTGAGAGTCCGGAGGAATACGAAAAGCTGACCCAATGTGCTGCGAAGGGTATGGAGTTCATCGACAAGGCCATCGAATTCGAAAAGCAGGCCGGGGTCGAGACCGACTCCGTTTGGTCCTACAAGGCTAACCTGTTGATCCAAAAGATGCGCATCGCCGAAATGGACGGCAATACCGCCGATAAGGATCGATTCAAGAAGGAAGCAGACGAGGCGAAGGAGAAATTCACCAAGCTTGCGGCAGCGAAGCGGGAAAAGGAAGAGGCCGAAGCTGAGAAGAAGAGGCAGGAAGAAGAAGCCGCCAACACGAAGAAGTAGTTGGATTTTCTTTGTTCTTTAATTTGAGGGCGAAACTCGATTAAGATTTGATTGGGTTCGCCCTCTTGTTGTCGGCAGAGGTTCGGAATTCACCAGGTCATCCATGATTCGGATCGAGGACATCATCGAAAAAGTTGAGGCGAACCGCCCGAGCGCGGACACGGATCTGATCCGGCGGTCGTACTTCTTTTCGGCGATGCATCACCGCGGTCAGAAGCGGGCCTCAGGTGAGCCGTATCTTATCCATCCGCTGGAGGTTGCGGATATTCTTGCGGAAATGAAACTCGACGAGATCAGCGTCTCGACGGGTTTGCTTCACGATGTCGTCGAGGACACACTCGTAGATCTCGAGACGATCCGAAAGTACTTCGGGGACGAGATCACACGGCTCGTCGACGGCCTGACCAAGATCGCAACGATCTCAAATCTCTCAAAAGAAAAGCAACAGGCGGAAAACGTCCGCAAAATGGTGCTCGCCATGATCACCGACGTCCGTGTTGTGCTGATCAAGCTAGCCGATCGGCTTCACAACATGCGCACGATGCAGTTCCTTAAGCCCGAAAAGCGTGCGCGGATCTCGCAGGAAACCCTGGATATATACGCACCGATCGCGCACCGGCTCGGAATGGGAAAGGTTCGGAGCGAACTTGAAGACCTTTCTTTCCAGAACCTCTATCCGCACGAATACAAGAAGCTGGCGAACGAGGTCGAAGCCCGCCGGGCCGAACTTGAAGCGGCCCTTTCGAAGATAAAGGAAACGATACGGGCGAAACTGATCGAGAACGACGTCCCGTTCGTTGAGATTCAGAGCCGTGTGAAACGTCTCTATTCGCTTTGGAAGAAACTGCGCAGCCGGAAGCTTACCATCGAGCAGATCTACGACCTTATCGCCGTTCGAGTGATCACTCCGAACGACAAGAAGTGCTGTTACCTCGCGTTGAGCGTCATTCACGATATCTGGACGCCGGTCCCGGAGCGGTTCAAGGACTGGATCGCGATTCCCCGTGACAACATGTACCGGTCACTTCATACCTCAGTTATCGGCGACGGCGGTCAGGCGTTCGAGGTTCAGATCCGTACGGAAGATATGCACCACATTGCCGAGGAAGGCGTGGCGGCGCATTGGAAGTACAAGGAGAGCAAGCTCGGACGACAGGAGGAAGACGAAAACCTTGACGAGTTGCGCCGGACCGTCGAAAAACTCCTTCTGCCGCTGGTCGAGACGACGGAGGATAACGAGGACTCCGAGGACTTCATCGAGTCGCTGAAGCTCGATCTTTATCCGAAGGACGTTTATGCGTTCACCCCTATGGGAAAGGTTCTTCAGCTTCCGCGAGGCTCGACTCCGATCGATTTTGCGTACGCGATCCACTCCGAGGTCGGCGACAAATGCACGGGCGCGAAGGTCAACGGGCGGATAGTCCCGCTTCGTTATGAGATTCAGAACGGCGACGTCATCGAGATCCTGACGACTTCGAATTCGAAACCGTCCCGGGATTGGCTCAACCATGTCGTGACGTCGAAGGCCCGAAGCCGGATACGGCACTGGATCTCCGAACAACAACGTCGCGAATCGATCGAGCTCGGCCGCAAGTTGCTCGAGAAGGAGGCCGATCGTTTCCGGCTGTCGCCCAAGAAATTGCTCGGAAACGACGACGAACTCAAGCGGATCGCAAACGAGTACGGCTTGAGCCGGGGCGAGGACCTTCTGGCGTCGATCGGTTACGGAAAGACGCTTCCGAGAAACGTCCTGGCGAAACACCTGGGCGCCGAGAGATTTGCCGAACTTGATCCGGAAAAGAAGAAAGAAGGGACGCTTCAGACGGGATTCAAGGCCGTCAAAAAACTGATCGGTCTCGGCGAGGACGCGATCATCGTCAAGGGCGTCGACAATCTGCTGACGACCCGCGCTCGCTGTTGCAACCCGCTCCGCGGAGAACCGATCATCGGCTACATTTCTCTCGGAAAGGGAATCGTCGTCCACAACCGCAACTGCAAGAACGTCAAGTCGTTGATGGTTAATCGTGACCGGATCGTGGACGTTGAGTGGGCGAAGAGCGAGAAGGAAGAGATCCAGTCCGTACGGCTGCTCGCGACGACCGAGAACCGAACCGGAATGTTGGCCGGAATAACGAATGCCATCGCCGAGATCAAAACCGGCATCCGCGATGCGCGAGCGAATGTTTCCAAGGACGACATTGGTCTGATCGAAGTGACTGTCGAGGTTTTCGACAAGAAGCATTTGGACAAGGTCGTCAGCTCGATCGAGCAGGTTCCGGGCGTGATTAACGTCGAACGTGTGAATTTCTGAAATTTCTTCGATTACTGCTAAGTTCTTACGGTCCGGCCGCGTAACCGCGGCACTCCAAACACCGCAACTGCTCACACTTCAGCCGCGTAAACGCGGAGCTCCAGACACCGGCCACCGACTACTGACTCGTTGTTTTGATTTTTGGCCCCAATCTGCTATCATTTCCCTTTTGTTTCAGACGACTGAGCGAAGGTAAATGCAGTGAAAGAGATTGTTTCGACAGATAAAGCTCCGGGCGCGATCGGTCCGTATTCACAGGCGGTGGTCACCGGCGGTTTCGTTTTTTGCTCCGGCCAGATTCCGATCGATCCGGCGACCGGCGAATTCGTTTCCAATGATGTTGCCGAGCAGACGGATCAGGTTCTTAAGAATCTTTCGGCGGTGCTCGAGGCGGCCGGGTCGGGCTTGGACGGCGTTGTCAAAACGACGGTGTTCCTCGCAGACATGAATGATTTTGCCGCGATGAACGAAGTCTACGGAAAGTATTTCAGTGAGAACAAACCGGCGCGCGCCACTGTTCAGGCTGCCCGGTTGCCGCGTGACGCGCGGGTTGAGATCGAATGCGTCGCGGTGGCGTGAGCCGCGAGAGGCGAGCAAGAAAAAGCCAGACGCTCGGAAGAGCCTCTGGCAACCAAATAAAACGCTTGAATCTCAAAGAGTTACGCAGCTTTGACAATTTTGCCGGACTTGATGCAGCGAGTGCAGACCTTCTTCCGGCCATTGCCGCCGGTCGGCAACTGAACGCGGATCGACTGCAGGTTCGGGTTGAAGCGACGACGAGTTTTGTTGTTAGCATGCGAAACGTTGTTTCCGAATTGCGGGCCCTTGCCGCAGATGTCGCATCGTTTTGCCATAGTGTTAAGCCTCCAAAAGAATTATACCGAGGTATCAATAAGCGAGTTTATTGAAAACTCAAAAACAAGATTTATAACAAACGTATTTACGTTTCGTCAAGCAATGATCGAATTAGTTAACTTCGAAGGAGTAAAAGCCAAAGTGCGAAAAGCAAACTTTATGTTCTTGAGCGCGCTCGTTCTTGCAGCGCTCGCGTTGACCGCGTGTGGTCCCGGCAACACAGGCAACACCACCGGAACGAACAGTGTTGATCCGAATGAGGCCGCCGCGACGGTCAACGGAAAAGTCATCAAACTCGAACAGGTCGAGCGCCTTCTCAAGCAACAGGCCCAAGGGCAAGAGTCGAAACTTTCCCCGCTCGAACTTGCTCAGGCCCGACTTCAGATCCTTGAGGGATTGATCCAGAGCGAGGTGATGTTTCAGAAAGCCGAAAAGGAAGCGACCGTTCCGACCGACGACGAGGTCAGGGCGGAATTCAACCGCATGAAGACGGCGAGCGGGAAATCGGAAGAACAGTTTCGAAAGGATCTTGAATCTGCCAACGAAACCGAGGCTTCGCTCTTGGAAACAGTGAAGAAACAGCTTTCCGTCAAGAAACTCGAGGACAAGATCACCGGGCAGGTTACGCCGCCGAAAGACAGTGAGGTTGACGCGTTTTACAATGGCAACAAGGCGGCGTTTGTCAAGAAGAAAGGCGCGAAGCTCGCGGCGATCATTATCGATCCGACCGATGCCGGCGAAGGCGACCTGACCAAGAACGACGCCGACGCCGCGAGGGTCGGAAACGAGATCATCGCCCAGCTCAAGCAGGATCCTGAGAAATTCTCCCAGATCGCGAGCGAGAAGAGCGAGGACCAGAGCCGCTTTCAAGGCGGAGATCTCGGGTACATCGCCGAGGAAGAATTGAAGCGTATGTTCTCGCCGCAGACCGCGGCGAACATCATGCAGATGCAAAACGGGGCGCTTACAATTGCTCAGGCACAGAATAAGTTCTTTATTTTGAAAGTGCAGGAAAAGAGCGACCGCGACGAGGCGCTCACCCTTGACAGTCCGGGAGTCCGTGAACAGGTCATTAAGTCGCTGACCGATGCGCGCAAACAGCTTCTCGTTCAAGCCTACGCCGCGATCGCGATGAACGAGGCGAAGATCGTCAACAATCTCGCGCAAAAAGTAGTCGCGAATCCTAACGATCTGAGCGGTGCCCGTCCGGCGTCGGCAGATACGCCGGCGGCGAACTCGAACGCCAACGCCAATTCGAATACCGCAGCGGCGAATACGAATTCGACTTCGAATTCAAATGCGGCCAATTCAAAGCCTGCTGAAAAGCCTGCGGCGAATACGGCGAATTCGAACGCGAAAAAATAGGTTCGGCGCCGAAGCAAGATCGGCCGGCCGATTGGATATGAACCGGGATACGAGATTCGATCTCCTATCTCGGTTCTGCTTTTGTCAGAAACCGCGCAACCCGATTCGGGCGGCGCAGCCTTTTTGAGATGCTGTTTCGTCTTTCCGATGTCCGCAAAAGCTTCAGCGCCCACGAGATCCTGCGCGGCGTGTCGTTCCAGGTGAATAAGGGCGAGAAGATCGGACTTGTCGGCCGGAACGGCGCGGGCAAAACGACCGTCTTTCGGCTTGTTACGCGCGAGGAAACGCCGGATAGCGGCGACGTCGTCTCGATCAACGGTCTGAAAATCGGACTTCTCGCACAGCACGTTGATTTCAACGAATCAGATACGGTCCACACTTCCGCGCTGTCCGCCTTTCAACGGATCCACGATATCGAGGCTGAAATGCGGCGGCTGGAAGTCGAGATGGCGTCAAACGCCACCGCGGAGGTCCTGGATCGATACGCCGAACTCCAGCATGAGTTCGAGATCGAGGACGGATTCACCTATGCGGCCCGCGCCGAAGCGATCCTTTTGGGACTTGGATTCGAAAAAGAGACGTGGGATATGCAAACGCGCACGTTGTCGGGCGGGCAGAAGAACCGGCTCGGGCTGGCGCGGCTGCTCTTGGCGAATTCGGACATCCTGCTGCTGGACGAGCCGACGAACCACCTCGATGTGGGTGCGGTCGAATGGCTTGAGAACTTCCTGCACGATTACGACGGAACCTTCGTCCTGATCAGTCACGATCGTTACTTTCTCGATCGGACCTGCGCCCGGATAGTCGAGATCGATCAGGGACGCGCGTTCAGTTACACCGGCAACTACTCGGATTTCGTTGAGGAACGCGAACTGCGCCGCGAACAACAGCGGCGCGAATACGAAAACCAGCGGTCGATGATCGCCAAGACCGAGGAGTTCATAAGGCGAAACCTCGAAGGTCAGAAGACGAAACAAGCGAAATCCCGCCGAAACATGCTTCAGCGGTTGGAGCGCATCGAGGCCGTCACTTCCGACAAACCGAGCGGGAATTTCAATTTGAAAAAGGCCGAACGTGCCGGACAGAACGTTCTGTCGCTTGATGATCTGGCGATTGGGTACGGCGACAGGGAACTCGCATCCGGGATCACGCTGACGCTGACGCGCGGCGAATGTCTGGGGATAATCGGCGGGAACGGAACCGGGAAAACGACATTTCTCAAAACGATTCTAGGCAGTATTCGCGAATTATCCGGGAAGTTCCTTTGGGGCGTGAAGACAAACATCGGCTATTACGCTCAAAACCTTGACGATCTCGAAGCGCGCAACGAGGTCATTCAGGAATTGCGCCGCGTCGCGCCGAACGCCGAAAACGGCGAGCTGCGATCGTTCCTCGCGCGATTTCTTTTCACGGGAGACGACGTCTTCAAGCGCGTCGGCGATCTTTCGGGCGGCGAAAAGGGAAGGCTTGCGCTCGCGAAGCTAATCTTCTCGGACGTCAATGTACTGGTTCTCGACGAACCGACAAACCACCTCGACATTCCATCGCGGGAGGCGCTCGAATCGGCGCTCGAGCAATATCAGGGAACGATTATCACCGTCAGCCACGACCGGTTTTTCCTCGACAAGATCGCGACCCAGGTCCTTTCGTTCGAGGGGGACTCAATCGAGACGTACCATGGAAATTACAGCGAATTCCACGATTGGAAAGAGGCGCGGAAAGCCGATCAGGCAGGAAAACCGAGACCTGAGACGATCAAGTCTGCGACGGTGCCGAAAGCGGAGTCGATCCTATCAAAGAACCAGTTGCAGCGCATCGAAAAGCGGATCGCAGAGATCGAGGTCCTGATCCCTGAAAAAGAGGACTTGCTGTCAAAGCTGACGCTCGAGATGGCGCTTCCGCACGTGGCATCGGATCATGCGAAACTCGCCGACGTGAACGCGCGTTACGAACAGACCCAAACCGAGATCCAAGCGCTTTACAAGGAATGGGAAAAACTCTCGGAGACCGGGAGGTAAGGTTCCAATCATGTGGCGGTTGAGATATCGCTCTTCGATACGGAATCCCAATTCCCAAACGAAACGGTCGCCTGAAGGCGGAACTCAAAACTCAACCCCAAATTCGCAGTCCGAATCCGAAATCCCGAATGCCTCAGCTTTCAAGCCGGTAATTCGGCGCTTCTTTGGTGATGATCACGTCGTGGACATGCGATTCCTTCAAGCCGGCCGAGGTGATCCGGATGAAGAATGCCGCGGTTTGCATCTCGCCGATGTTCCTGCAGCCGGTGTAGCCCATCCCGCTTTTCAGTCCGCCGACGAGTTGGGTGACCATGTCCGACAACGGACCTTTGTACGCGACTCGGCCTTCGATGCCTTCGGGAACATACTTTGAATCCGCCACGGTTCCTTCCTGCGCGTAGCGGTCGCTTGAGCCCTTTTTCATCGCGCCGATCGACCCCATTCCGCGGTACGACTTGAAATAGCGTCCTTGGAACAAAATGACCTCGCCCGGCGCCTCTTCGGTGCCCGCGAACAAGGATCCGATCATCACCGAATCAGCGCCCGCTGCGATCGCCTTCGCGACGTCGCCCGAGTACTTGATGCCGCCGTCCGCAATGACGGGCACGCCAGATCCTTTGGCGGCGTTGACGCACTCGATGATCGCCGTGATC
This sequence comes from Acidobacteriota bacterium, assembly GCA_029557535.1. Taxonomy (GTDB): domain Bacteria; phylum Acidobacteriota; class Blastocatellia; order Pyrinomonadales; family Pyrinomonadaceae; genus JAFDVJ01. Next base: position 39,900 of record JAKQII010000390.1, on the reverse strand, counting down.
TGCGGAACGCCGGCGCCGGTGACGACGCGCGTCGTACAGATCGATCCCGGCCCGATCCCGATCTTGACGGCATCCACGCCGGCCGCGATCAGTGCTCTGGTCGCGTCTGCCGTGGCCACGTTTCCAGCGATCACCTCGATCTCGGGGAAGGCGGCCTTCACTTTCTCGACCGCGCCGATCACGCGCGACGAGTGGCCGTGTGCGGTATCGACGACGATCGCGTCGGCCCGCGACTCTATCAGCGCCGACGCGCGTTCGAGAAAGTCCCCGGTCGCGCCGATCGCTGCTCCGACGCGCAGCCGGCCGAGCGCGTCTTTGGCGGCATTCGGATATCGGATCGCTTTCTGGATGTCCTTTACCGTGATCAGGCCTTTGAGATGCCCGTCGTCGTCCACCACGAGAAGCTTTTCGATACGATGCTTCTGAAGCTTTACCTTCGCTTCGTTCAGCGTCGTTCCCACCGGTACCGTGACAAGCGGCTGCGGCGTCATCACTTCGGACACGGGAATGTCGAAGCGGGTCTCGAACCGAAGATCGCGATTGGTGATGATACCGACGAGGATCCCGCCGTCGTCAACGACCGGAACGCCGCTGATCTTGTATCGTTCCATTATCTCGAGCGCTTCCGAGACCAGGGCCGTTGGCCGGATCGTTACCGGATCGACGATCATTCCGCTTTCCGACCTTTTTACCTTGTCGACCTCTTCCGCCTGTTCTCGGATCGAGAAGTTCTTGTGGATCACGCCGATCCCGCCCTGTTGTGCGAGCGCGATCGCCAAGTTTGCCTCCGTGACGGTGTCCATCGCCGAAGAGCAAAGCGGAATATTGAGTTCGATGTTTCTCGAAAAGCGCGTGCGCGTGTCGGTTTCGCCCGGCAGGATCTCGGAGAACGCCGGAACGAGGAGTACGTCGTCGAATGTAAGTCCTTCTTTGATATCTTCGATATTCATACAAATAACAAATCAAGGGATGAGGGTTATTCTCGGTCCCAATGAAAACGCCCGCTCTGTCGCGGGCGCGGTTAGGCTTTTGAGTGCCTTAAATTTCGTACCTTTGTCCCCAAAAAACATTTCAATCTTATCGGTTGGCGGCATTGTTCGAGTTCGAAGCGCCGGATATTTCGTTCACGATCTGGCCCGACTGAACGATCTGAGCAAGATTCGCTTTGGTAATCTCGATCTCGACACCGTTTCCTTTCGGCGGAGCCGGAGGCGGCGTTACCGGCTTGCCGTTCACAGTCAGCGCGACTTTGTCCGCAAAGCCGCGATAATACCGCAGTTTAAGGCTGTTTTGAGCAGTGAACGTCTCTGGACCGTCGGGCGCGATATTCTTCGACGACGATTGGCCGTCGATCGTTGCCGCAACCGAGATCGTTTCGCTCAACGCTTTGAATTCGACCTTGATCTCGTTAAGCGCGATTGCAGGCGTTTGTGACGGCGACGGGGTCGCACTTGTGTTCGTCGCCGACGTATCGGTATTCGCCGTCGGCGCGGCAGCAGGCTGATTCTGGATGTAATCGACGAGTTTGAGCAGGCCCCACGTCATCAATCCAAGGATGATGACCGCAATGAGCAGCGTCGGAATCATCGATGAAGAACGGTCGTCGGTAAGAACTTCGGGTTTGTAGCTCTTATTGTCTTCGCCGCCTGCCGCTTCGCTCTGGGCGACGATCTTGGCGTAGTCCTGCAACGCCTCTTGCTCGTCGAGGCCGACATACTTGGCGTATGATTTGACGAAACCCTTGTTGAAAATACCTCCGGGCAGCGTTCGGTAGTCGTCGTTCTCAATACAATCGAGATAATGTGCCGAGATCCGGGTTTGCTCCGCGACCTCACTTATCGAGATGCCGCGCTCCTCGCGAAGCTGCCTGAGTTTTTCACCAAGGGATTGTGACATTCTTTGAACATTTTCGCGCCCCGAAAGCTGATTTCGAGAGCCGTAAATGCGGCTAAGATCAAGCGAAACTTAATGTTGAAATATATCGCCCCTAAACCGCGAATGTCAATCGTTTCAAGGCTTTTTGTCGGGTCTCTCGCTTGCTTAGAAAAGAGTTGGCATGGTACGTTTAGGCTTTACCAAAGTCTTGTATTAGAATTGAAAAATCTTTTTTCTGAGAGGAATCCAACATGAGTCTTGAAGCACTCGGAATGGTTGAAACCAAAGGATTTGTCGGTGCGGTCGAAGCCGCCGACGCGATGGTCAAAGCGGCCAACGTGCAGCTGATCGGCAAGGAGTACATCGGCGCCGGTTATGTCACGATTTTTGTCCGCGGAGACGTCGGCGCGGTGAAGGCGGCGACCGATGCCGGGGCCGCTGCGGCGCGCCGCGTCGGCGAATTGATTTCGGTGCATGTCATTCCGAGGCCGCACAACGAAGTTGAAAAGTGCCTGCCAAAGGGCGGCGCAGTCGGATATTCGCCGGACGAAAAGGCGCTCAAGGGCGGTGGCCGGCAGATCGGTTCGGGCGAAAAGCCCGGCAAGTAGATTGAAATCCTTAGTCGGCCGGTGTACACGCGCTGATGCAAAGCGCGCCCGCCGGCCGCTTTCTCGTTCAAATGTCGGAGCATAAGGATCTGGTTTCACAACAGGAAGCGAGGGACGCGGTCGAGGCCGCGCACCTTGCGTTTGGCCAGGTTGCTCGATTTGATCAGGACAAGGTCGATCGGATCTGCGACGCGATGTCGCGCGCCGCGCTTGCCGAATCGGCCCGGTTGGGTCAGATGGCGCATGACGAGACCGGATTCGGAAAGGCCGAGGACAAGCGCGAGAAAAACAGGTTTGCGGCTGAAGACGTCTGGAATGCGTTTCGTGACCTGAAAACTGTTGGCGTTGTTGCCGATCGTGGGAGCGTCGTCGAGATCGCGAGTCCACGCGGCGTCGTTGCGGCAATCATCCCGTCGACGAATCCGACATCGACCGCGATCTTCAAGGTTCTTATCGCGATCAAATCACGGAATACGATCGTGCTTTCCCCGCATCCGTCGGCCGCGCGTTGCATCGCCGAAACTGCCAGGGTCATGAGGGAGGCGGCCGTGCACGAAGGGCTTCCGCCCGATGCCATACAGTGTCTGACGACCTCGGCTCTCGAGGGAACAGAGTCGTTGATGAAACACAAACGCACGGCCGTGATCCTCGCCACCGGGGGGATCGGTTTGGTCCGTGCGGCATATTCGTCGGGGAAGCCGGCGTTCGGAGTCGGGCCGGGAAACGTCCCGGTGTTCGTGGACCGTTCCGCCAACGTCGCGAAGGCAGTTTCGGATATACTGACCGGAACTTGTTTCGACAATGGAACCATATGCGCCTCGGAACAGTCGGTCGTTTGCGATGCACCCGTCGCCGAGGCCGTCCGACGGGAATTTGAAAGGCAGGGCGCGCATATCCTTGGCCCGGCCGAGGCGGAAAAAGTCGGCGAGGTATTGCTTACGCCGCAGCGGACGCTCAACTCGAAAATCGTCGGCAAGTCCGCCGAGTTCATCGCGAACCTTGCGGGCGTCGCAATTCCGGGTGGAACGCGTTGCCTCATTGCGGATTGCGGCGGCGTTGGGCGCGACTTTCCGTGGTCAATCGAAAAACTCTCGCCGTCACTTGCGTTTTTCGTCGCTGACGGAATTGAGGCCGGCGCCAGTCGTTGCAAGGAGATCCTTAAATTCGGAGGAATGGGGCATACGGCCGGAATGCATACCGAGTCGCGTGAGGCGGCGATCCGCTTCGGAGCGCAGATGCCGGCGTCACGTATCGTGATCAATTCACCGACGACGCACGGAGCGATCGGGTTTTCGACCGATCTCGCTCCGTCGATGACGCTCGGGTGCGGGTCCTGGGGCGGAAACGTGACGAGCGACAACGTCTCGCCGATCCATCTGATGGACATCAAGCGGGTCGCCTTCGAAACGAAGCCGATTTCCGGTGCGAAGACATCAACTGTCCGGCCCGCGGCGAAGACACTTGATCGACGGATCGAGATCGCCAAGCTCGTTGACAGCTTCCTCGGCCGGAAGCTCTCGGAAGTGGCACCGGCTGAGCCTTTGGCGGCGGCCGAACCGGTCGAGACCGGCCCGGTAAAAACCGTGATCCACGAACTTCGGCCGCATTCGGGCGAGCCTGAAAGCACGACGGTTCCGGTTGATTTTGTGAGCGAATCGGATGTTCGTTCGGCAGTGGAGACGGGCCGACGCATCTACATATCACCAAAAACGATCGTGACGCCCGCGGCCCGCGATCTTGGTGATGAAAAGGATATTTTCTCGGTGATCAAATGACGCCCCCGTTAGTTAAGTCCAATGACTGATTCAGTGGTTCAAACCCCGGTTTGTGAGGCTTGCGGAGCCGACATACGTGCGGGATCGCTTTATTGCTATAACTGCGGCGGTCCCGTTGCTCCGGAATCGGTCGCAACGGAGAAATCTCGGACCCGCTCGGCCGCCAATGAGGCATGGTTTCGCGCCGACATAGTCGACTCGAAGAAATTCGAGACGAACCGCTTGGACAAGAAAACGAAGAAGACGATCGTTGATGAAACTCCCGCTGATGAAACGACGCCCAAGCCCGGGATCGCCGAAGAGGCCAAACTGCGAACCGCGGCGAGTCTGCGAAGAAAAGGAAAGACCATCGAACGGCGGAATGTCGAGGTAGTTTGGGAAGAGCCCGATCCGGGCCCAAACCTCAAATTCATTCTGGCGACGGTGATCATGCTGCTGCTGGTTGCCTCTGTCTATATGGTAGCCTCGTACTTGAAGTGATTCGTTGATATGGAAATCGCGATCCTTGTTTTCTTTTTCGCCATTTTTGCCGGCGCGGCATTTCTTGCCCTTCTTGTTTGGTTTGTCTTCAGGCGACGTCGCTCGCTCCGCCGTCGGTCGTTTTCGGCAGGTTCGTCAGGCCATGCAGCGGTTGACGATGATGACGATGACGATTTCGATTACGAGGGTACCGCAGTTGCGGGGAATCCGGACATTTTACGGAATGATCCCGTCACATCCACAGATGATTTCGGATCGTCGGGCGAGTCGCAACTGAATGTCGGCGCCGGACCGGCTGACGCTGATTCGTTCAGTTCATCCGATTCGGGAAGCCCGGCTTTCGAATCGGGGGCGGGCGGATTTGATTCTGGGTCCGCAGGCTTCGATTCCGGATCCGCATCATACGATTCCGGATCGTCCTCATATGATTCCGGTTCGTCGAGCGATGATTCCGGATCTTCGTCTTCCGACTCCGGATCGAGTTGGTCGGACTGACACTTAACTGTGAGGTAACACAACGTGCAAGCACTTGGAATGGTTGAATGTTTTGGCTTGGTGGCGATGATCGAAGCGGCCGACGCGATGGTCAAGGCCGCCAACGTGACGCTCGTCGGCTATGAGAGGATCGATGCCGGTTTGGTCACGGCGATCGTGCGCGGAGAGGTGGGCGCCGTAAAAGCCGCGGTCGACGCAGGCGCCGCCGCCGGGCGCCGGGTTGGTACCGTTATCGCCGTTCACGTCATTCCGCGTCCGCACGAAGAGGTCTCGGACGGGATTCCCGTTATCGAGACCGGTGAAACGAACCGCAAGAAGATCTCCGGGTCGGTTCCCGAGTAGATCTCCGAACAACTGAAAAAAGTGTCGCGGATTCGACGTCGCGACACTTTTTCTTTTTCCGAAACTGGTGATTCTATTGGGGTTTCTGGTTGGAGATAGTTGGCTTTGAGTCCGTGTTCGCCTTCCGGCCCGAGCGCGTCAGTGCGATCCGCTTTTCCTTGTTCGGGCCGTCCGTCACGTTGACCTTGATCGTGCGGAACGAACCGTCTTTTTCGGTGTTCGTCGGGTAATAGCTGATCAGATACTGTGTCCGGAGTTCGCTCGCGATGTCGGAAGCGATTCCGTTCAATTCGCTGAGCATATTCGGGAAATAGACCTTTCCGCCTGTCTCCTTCGCCAGTCTCTCAAGAAAATTCTTGGCCTTCGTCTGCGGGCTTTTGCTGATGAATCCCCCTTCCTTGCTCAGCTCGTTGACGAATCCGATCGCGTAGATCTGGACCTCGGATTCGCGAAGGAGCTCAAAAAGCTGCTGCTCGTTGTAAAAGCTATCTCGATCCTCGCCGTCGCTGACGAGAATCAGCGCGCGCCGTTTCTTGTCGTTCGGATTGCGTGATTTCTCGTACTCGTCAACGCGTTGCGCCGCGAGATAAACCGCATCGATGATCGCCGTCTGACCGCCCTGAATATAGAGATTGTCGAGAGCGTCGGTCAGATCCGACTTGTTCGAAGTGAACTCCTGTGCGATCTCGATATTTTCCGAATCGACGAACCGGATCACGCTTGTTTCATCGTCGGGCTTGTTTGTGTTGATAATGATCTTGCTCGCTTCGATGACCTTGTCGAGCTGCATCCGAAGCGATCCTGAATTGTCGATAACAAGGGCGTAATTCGTCGGGACCTCGGCCTTCGAAAATGCCTCGATCTCCTGCGGCACATTGTCCTCGAATACTCTGAAATCGTCCTTTCGCAAACTGTTGATCGGACGATTGTTGCGATCGATGACGCGCACGTTGAGGTTAACGAGTTCGGTCTCGATGGTGATCGTTCCCTCGTCTTCGACAGGGGTCGGTGTCGGGGTCGGCGACTTTTGCGGTGTCGGTGTCTGCGCCTGTGCGCCGAAGAAATTGAAAAATGCCGGTATGAGAATCAGACTCAGGGCCGGCATCAGAAGAAATAAGCTCTTGCGTTTCATTGTTTGTCGGTCAGTTTACTTGTAATCGGTCAACGGGGTAGCAAAATAACCCTCACGGCTGCGTACCGTTAGACGCGGCAACCCTCGCGGAGGTTTGACCTTAACTTTGACTTTATGCCATTTTCCGTCGGTTTGGAAATCTTCGGGGACGTAACCGATTGAATACTGATGTCTTAATTCGAGCGCGATCCGTTCGAAGATCTCGTCCATCTCGACATCGGTTTCCGGATAGAACGCCTTGCCGCCCGTAACGCTCGTCAATTCGTCGAGAAAAGCCTTGCCGAGCATTCCTTCCGAGCTTCCGGAGTCACGCCCGTCGAGAATGCCGACGGCGTAAACGACGACGTCCGATTCTTTCATGAGCCGGCGAACCTCGCCGAAATTGTACCTGGAAGCATTGTCCTGACCGTCGCTGATGATCAGCATCGCCTTCTTCTGATGCGTGCCCCGCGTTACTTTTTCGATACCGAGATAGCACGCGTCATAAAGTGCGGTATTGTTGCGCGGATTGACCAAGGTCAGCTTATCGAGCACCGCCTCGCCGTTTCGTGTCCGGTCGAGCAACAGTTGCGCGCGGTTGTTGAAGGCGATCAGGAAGTACTCGTCGTTGGGATGGCTGGTGTTGATGAAACGCTCGAGAGCGTGCCGCGCCTTGGCGATCTTGGTGCCGCTCATCGAGTCCGAGACGTCGAAAAGTATGCCAAGCGAAACCGGTGCGTCGGTATCGCTGAAATACGTGATCTCCTGCTCGACGCCATTGTCGAAGACGGTGAACGCGTTCTTGCTGAGCCCGGAGACATACCGCCCGTACAGATCGGTGACGGTGAGCGTCAAAGTTACGAGGTCAACCCTGACCTTGACGGTTCCCTTGTCCTCGACGCTTTGCAATTGAGGTGTCGGCGTGGGCGTTTGCGCGCGAAGTTCAACGGCCGAGGCAAACAGTAATGCCAAAACACAAAAGACCACCAGCGAGACAATTGGCCTGCCGGATTCAAGGCGTCGAATTACAGCCATAGATTCTTCGGGTTCACGGTTCAACTATTCTAAGTAACCAGCATTCTTTCCGCAAGACAATTCTTCGATGTAAACTTTTGTAAAGAGGTTGTTTCGGCCGGTGGCGAAATTTGACAGGTGCGGGAACATTTTGGCCCGATGCGCGTGTTATAATCCCAGCGGTTTTCGAAAGCCGGAGCTAGAAATCTTCAGCCGCGCGGATTTGATGTCGACCGGACCAGATTCCGCCTTGCAGTTTCCGATTTCATCTGTTTGTCGCAGGCAACGGCGACTCCGGATGAGCTCCCTCATTTCACAAACCGAACAGCTATGGCCGAATTCATCTGTCGTTTGGGCACGCCTTCAGGAGAAGTCGTCACTCGGGTCGTCGAGGCCGGCGGTGCCAACGAAGCCAAAGAACAACTCGAGCACGAGGGCTTTCGCGTTTTCAAGGTCGAAACCGCTGAAAACGGCCTGTCGGCGGTCATTTCCGGGGGGAAGTCGCGAAAGAGCCGGGTCAAGCAGGGGGATTTCTTGCTCTTCAACCAGCAGCTCTCCGCGTTGCTTCGAGCCGGAATTCCGGTGCTTCAGTCGATCAACTTGCTGAAAAAGCGGTCCGCGTCGTCTGCTTTGCAAAGAATCCTCGCGGACGTCGAGGACAAGATCAAGAGCGGTATTCCGCTTTCCGACGCGTTTGAGTCCCAGGGTGTTTTCCCGAGGATTTACACCGCATCGCTGCTTTCAGGCGAAAAATCGGGCGCGCTCGACGAGGTGCTCGCGCGGTACGTCAATTATTTGAAACGAAGCGTCGCGGTCAGCCGAAAGCTCCGCGGTGCGCTCGCGTATCCGGCGTTCCTGCTCGTCGCCGCGACGTTCATGGTGTCGTTCCTCACGCTTTACATCATTCCGCGGATGTCCGATCTGTTCAAGAACCTGAACACTCGGGCGGGCCTTCCGACCATTACGGTTGTCGTACTCGCGGTTTCGTCGGCCCTTGCAAACAACATCTGGTGGATTCTGCCCGTTCTGATCGTCGTTGTCCTCGGTCTTTATGTCTGGATCCGGACACCGAACGGCAGACTTATTCTCGACAAGATCCTGCTCCGGCTGCCGCTGGCCGGAAGCCTGATCAAGCAGATGACCGTGGCGCAGCTCGCGCGCTCGCTCTCGACGCTTCTTTCGGGTGGCATCACCGTGCCGGATGCATGGGACATCGCCTCGCAGGCCATCGGTAACCTCGAGCTCCGCCGCCGCAGCCAGGGAGTGTTGCCGTTGATCCGCGAGGGGCGCGGATTTACGGAAGCGCTGACTCAGGCGGCGTGGCTGCCGGAACTTGCGCTCGATATGATCGGGATCGGGGAAAGTTCGGGAAGCCTGCGGGAAATGCTCGATGAGGTCGCGAATTTCTACGACGCCGAATCCGAAGTGCGTCTCGAACAGCTCATGACGCTGCTTGAACCGATTATTCTGATCCTGATGGCGATTGTCGTTATCGTCATTTTGCTCGCGATCTATATGCCGATCATTCAAACGATCTCGTCGGGGCCGTTCGGAGGTCGCGGCGCGCGTTAAGAGGGGAGTGAAAGATGTCTGATTCAAACGTTCAGTTACAAACCAACATTTCGTCTCCAAAGATCGAACTCTCGGATTTTCTGGAGAACGAGCCGCCGGAGGTCATCGAGGCGAAAGCCCTGGCGAGGCGTTACCGGCTGCCGTATATCGATCTGCTTCCGCCCGACAAATCGTCCCCGATCGACTACGACGAACTTTCACGGATCCCGGTCGATCTGATGCTCAAGAACCACTTCGTGCCGCTCAAGCGCGAAGGCCGGAACCTGCACGCCGCGATGGCCGATCCGTCGAATCTCGAACGTCTTGACGAACTCGAGAATGCACTGAACGTCCGGATCGTGCCCTATGTCGCGACGCAGGGCGCGATCGACGTTGTCCTGAAAAAAGGCGACGCGACGCAGCGAGTCCTTCAGGAAGCGGCTTCGACGTTCAAGATTTCGCTCGTCAAGGAAACGGATCAGGGCGAAGAGGTCCTCGACCTCGACCGTCTGGCGAGCGATTCGGACATGTCGCCGATCATCAAGCTCGTCGACACGATCGTTTACAACGCAATGGAATCGCGGGCGTCCGACATTCACATCGAAGCCAACGACCGGGACGTCTCGGTAAAGTTCCGAATCGACGGCGCGTTGTATCAAAAGGTCGACCCGATCGATATCGCCTATCATCAAACCCTGATCTCGCGTATTAAGGTCATGTCGGAACTCGACATTGCCGAGCGGCGCATCCCGCAGGACGGCCGTTTTCGCGTTCGGTACAAGGGGCGAACCGTCGATTTCCGCGTCTCGATCCTACCGGCGGTCTTCGGTGAGAACTGCGTGATCCGTATTCTCGACAAGGAACAGATCTCTGAAGAGTTCAAGAACCTGAGCCTCGACGTCGTTGGGTTTGACGAGGACGATCTTCGGCGCTTCAGGCTCTATATCAAGGAACCGTACGGAATGGTGCTCGTGACCGGTCCGACGGGTTCGGGTAAAACGACGACCCTGTACGGCGCGCTCAACGAGATCCGCAACATCGAGGACAAGATCATCACGATCGAGGATCCGGTCGAATACCAATTGCAGGGCATCATGCAGATCCCGGTCAACGAAAAGAAGGGACTGACGTTCGCGCGCGGCCTTCGCTCTATTCTCCGTCACGACCCGGACAAGATCATGGTCGGCGAAATCCGTGACGAGGAGACGGCGCAGATCGCGATCAACTCGGCGTTGACGGGGCATTTGGTCTTTACGACCGTGCACGCAAACAACGTAATCGACGTCATCGGCCGTTTCCTCAACATGAACGTCGATCTTTACAACTTCGTGGCGGCGCTCAACTGCGTACTGGCGCAGCGTCTCGTTCGCAAATTATGTCCGACGTGCAAACGCGTTTACGTGCCGTCGGACGAAGAGATCTCGGTATCCGGATTGCTTTCTGAGATACGGAGCGAACACCAGTTCCTGATGAGCGTCGGCTGCGACGCGTGCAATCACACCGGTTACCGCGGGAGGACGGCGATCCACGAACTTCTCGATATGACGGATACGATCCGCGAAATGATCATTGCGCGGCGTCCCGGTTCGGAAATCCGCCGCGAGGCTCAGAAGGAAGGGCTGTCGAGTCTGCGAAACGCGGCCCTAAAAAAGGTGTTCAGCGGTCAAACGACTCTTCACGAAATCAACCGTGTCACATTCGTCGAAGAGGCCAAGTAGCGTTTCTACCGTGCGGTCGAACGGATTGTGTTGCAATTTTTGTTTAGTCCGTTGAAAATAAAGTGTTTTTGGGCGCACGATTCTTTTTTGGAACAAACGCTTCCGTGATTCGTGTATTTTGTTCGCGCGTTTTCGATTTGAATCCCGCGATCCTGTATTCCGGAACTGCCAGTTATGAAAATTTCTGCAAAACTTCGTTTCGTACTCTGTTCGGTCATTTTCGTTTCGATGCTTTCACCGACTGCCGTTCTGGCCTACGGAGACGGCAAGAAGCACTTCAAAGAGGGCATGAAGGCCGAGATGGCCGAGGATTGGGACAAAGCGGTCGAGCAGTTTGCACTCGCTCTGAACGAAAATCCGAAGAATCCCGAGTACCGTCTTCATTATCAGCGTGCGACGTTCATGGCGTCGCAACTCTACATCAAGAAGGGCACCGCGCTGGCCAATGAGAAAGATTACAAAGGAGGATACGAGGCGTTCAGACGTGCCTACGGCTACGATTCGACCAACGAACTCGCAAGGGCTGAGATGGAGCGGATGGCGCGCCTTTACAAGGAACAGATCAACGGCGGGGCAGACGAATCCAAAGATGGGATCAAGCTGGTTCCGACGAAATTCACGCCGGACAATCTGCCGCCGAACTTTCAGGTTCCGCAGAAACTCGAGGTTCTGACCGACTTTTATTTCCCGAGCCGCGACCTGCAGGACGTGATAAAAGAATTGGCGCGACGGCTTGATCTCAACGTACTGTTCGACGTTGACTCGTTCCGGCAGAAGGTAAATATCACGATCGACCTGAAAGATGTCACCGCCGCAAAGGCGCTTGATTATATCTTCCTGCAGCAGAATCTTTTCTTTCAAAAAGTAGGACCGCGCACGATCCTCGTCGCCAACCAAAACCGCCGGAACTTTTTCCAGCAGCTTGTCCTGCGGACATTCTACCTTGCGAACGCCAGTCCGAAGGACGTCGCGAAGGTCGTGCAACAGGCGATCCCGGTTCAGCAGGGCAGAACGCCGACGATCGTGTTGACGGACGACGAGACAAACTCGATCACGCTTCGCGATACGGCCGAGAACATCAATCTGATGGAGAAACTTATTCAGTCGCTGGATAAGGACCGCGCCGAGGTCGTGATGGACGTCGCGATCTACGAAGTAAATAAAACAGACCTGCTTCAGTTCGGAAACCAGCTCGGCACTGTCGGCGACAATGGTTCGCTCCGGAATCTCGGCGGGGTCAATCTTCCGTTCGTTACGCTCGGCTCGACGCAGAACATCACGTCGAATTTTCCGTTCAAGGCCGGCGACGTGGCGTCGCTCGCGCTTGGACTTCCGATCAGCAACATCACCGCTCTGCAGAACAAATCGAACACGAAACTGTTGGCCTCGACGCAGATCCACGCCTTTAACAACCAGGATTCGTCGGCGCGGATCGGCCAGCGCGTTCCCGTAAAATCGGCCTCGTTCGCGCCGGTAACGGGCACCGGAAGTACGAACGTCAATAACAGTTTTGTCGGCGATGTCATCAACTACGAGCAGGTCGGATTGACGCTGAAATTCAAACCGATCGTCTTTCCGAATCAGGATGTACAGGTCGTGATGGAGATCGAATCGAAGGACGTCGCGGGAGCAAGTTCGTTGACGCCCATCTTCACCGAGCGCACCATTAAAGGCACGGCGCGTGTTCAGAACAACAAGACACTCCTTTTGGCGAGCGTCGCGCAGGGCGTCGAAAGCAACGGCCGGTCAGGGCTTCCGTTGGTTGGCCTGATCCCGATCCTCGGGCGCCTGTTCACCGCTCCGACCAAGGACAATCGCCAGGTCGACATCGTCATCGCGATCACGCCCCGGGTTATCCGGGCTCCCTCGATCCTTCCCGAGGACATCATTGAACGGCCGACCGGTTCGGTTGCGACGCCGACCAGCGGCTCGCTCGAGGCGATGCTCATCCAGAACGAGATCGATGAGCAGATGGCCGCTGCCCGCCGCTTGGGGAACACCGCCAAAGCGGAGAAGAAGACCGAACCGCAGCCGACGTTTGTAAAGACCGAGGAAACGACCGGTTCGACCACACCGATCCAGAACTCCGCGCCGGTGACGGATACGACGGTCGCCAACATCAAGCCGATCGATTCGCAAAGCGTGAAGACGCTTTCGATCGCTCAGACTTCTGATGAAAGCGAGACCGAAACGGTCGTTCCGAAGCCGCTCGCGCTTCCGCTGAAACAACTGTCACTGAAGACGCCGGAGACCACCGGACCGATCGCGAACCTGCAGTTCCTGCCGTCGCTGCCGGAGTTGAAAGCGGGTGAAAAAACGCGGGTTGCGGTTCTCGTACGCACGGCGACCCCGTTCCGTTCGGCCGTTCTGGGATTTAAGTATGATCCGGCGAAACTGGCTGTCCGTTCGGTCGCGTTCGGAGACGTTTTCGGCGCGCAATCGTCGGGCAAAGAAGTGATACCTTTCCTGAATCAAAACGGGAAGACGTTCGTCAATCTTCAGTCTTCGCTCGACACGGCCGAGAACGCGTCGGGAATCTTGGCATACGTCGAAGTCGAAGCGCTTGTCGACGGTCGCCATGATTTCTCGTTCGATCCGGAGATCATGACGATGCTGACAAACGACGGGGTCAGTATCGGTCTGAAGTTCTGAATTTGAAATGACCGCTTTTTCGATCTCAAGAAAGACAACCGGCGGCTATACGTTGCTGGAACTGGTGATCACGTTGACGGTAATGTCGATCGTCGTTCTGGCGACCATCCCATTGGCGCAGAACGCGGTCAAGCGCCAAAAAGAAATGCGGTTGCGGGAAACCTTGCGGATGATCCGCGGCGCGATCGACGAATTCAAACGCGACAGCGTCGGGGCGTGCCCCCAAGGCGCGATCACGACAAGCAATCCGGCGGCACAGCAGCTGGGTGCCAACGTTCCGGCCGATCCGCGCAGCCGTGTGGTGATCGATGACTGCAAGATCTTCACGACGGACAATCTCGACCGCTATCCGCCGGATCTGAACACGCTCGTCGAGGGCGTTCGGGTCAAGGCGCGCGGTATGCAGACACGACAGGGAAGTGTGTTCGATGAAAAGAACGCAACCGAGCTCTCCGAAAACAAGGAGGTCATCAAGAAGTATCTGCGCGAGATGCCGATCGATCCGCTGACCGGAAAGGACGACTGGGTGATGCGCTCCTCTTATCAGGACAAGGACGCCTCGAGCTGGGATGAGATCAACCTCTTTGACGTCAGGTCGTCTTCGGACGAGGTAGCGCTGAACGGCGAAAAGTACAGTGATTGGTAAAGAATGCGCGTGCGATTGAATAAAGTGAAGTGTTCGTCATTGCGATCGGCAGATCAGCGGGGATTTTCGCTGCTCGAGCTGGTGATCGCGATTTTCATTTTGGTCATCCTGCTGTCGGTCGCGTTGCCGGCCTATCAGCGAAGCGTCCAGCACGCGCGCGAGACCGTGCTCAAAGAAAACCTGTGGCAGATGCGTAGACAGATCGACCAGTATGCGGCCGACAAGGGAAAACTCCCGCAATCGCTCGCCGATCTCGTCAAAGAAAAATACCTGCACGAAGTTCCGGTCGATCCGATTCTTGAAAAAAGCGAATGGAACGAGGTGATGGGTGAAGATCCGAACTCGACGGAAAGCACCTCGGGTCTCATTGATGTCAAGAGTCTTGCCGACGGAGAGGACTCGGACGGCAAAGAATACCGGGAATACTAACCGCCTAGAACATGTTCAAGCCGAATTATCCAAAATGCGCTCTCGGTCTGGAGGCCGAATCGGTAACGGCGGTCGCCCTCAGAAGCGAGGGCCGCGGACGGTTCGGGATCAGCCAGGCCGCATCGGTCGAGCTTCCCGACGAACTTCTTGTGCCGAGCTTCCTTGAGACGAATATCTCGAACCGGGACGAACTGTTGTCGATCATCGAGGACGTATGTCTTAGAGCGGGGCTTGCGGGAGAAAAGCGATGGTCGGTCTCTTTGCCCGGAAACACTGCACGGACGACGATCCTCACGCTTGAGAACGAGTCGGCATCGAAAAAGGAACTTTCAGACGTCCTCGATTGGAAGGCGGAACACAGTTTCGGCGCGCCGGCACGCGAACTGCGCCTCGCGCTGACGAAGATCTCTCCAGACCGGGAAGGCAGGTCGAGATATTTTGCGACGGCGGTCACCTTGGCCGTGGTAGACGAGTACGAGTCGATGTTTGAATCGCGCGGGTGGCAGGCCGGTTTGATCCTTCCGCGCGCGGTGAGCGAGGCGAATTGGTTGATCGGACGAAGTGGCGGACGCGATTCTCTTTTGATCAGCTCGCAGAATGACGGTTTTTCCGCCGTCCTGATGCGCGGCTCCGAACCTGTAGTGGTGCGGAACGTGACCTGTACGGAATCCGAAACCGACGATGAGATCTATCGTCTGCTGATGTTCTATAACGACCGGCTCATGTCCGGTGCGTGGGACGTTTTGCGCCAGGTTCTCCTCGTCGGAAAAGGAATCGACCGCGATCAAATCCGTTCGATCTCGGGCGAGGCGCTCGGCCATGAACTCGAAATCCTCAGGGCCTCGGATGTCGGACTCGAATTGCCGCCCGGCAGCATTACGTTTGACGATGTCGCCGCGCCGGCCGGGGTCGCGATGCTTGGCGTGTAACCCGCCGGAGCCGCAAATGCCGTGGTTCCTTGAGAGCGCTTGCAATCGGGCGTTCACGGCCCTTAACGACTTGAAACTTTTCTGAAATAATAGCCGTACATTCTTGGCGTCATGACAACCAAAGCCATTGCCCTGGAGAAATTTGACGGCCTCAGTGATATCGAATTGATCGCGAGGGCTATTCGCGGCCGCGAGGACGGATTTGAAGAACTGGTCCGGCGTTACCAGCGACCGATCACGAACTACGTGTTCCGGATGCTTAACGATTACGACGCGTCGCTTGACGTCACGCAGGAAGTCTTCATCAAGGTTTACAATTCTCTCGGCAAATACAGCTCGGAATATAAGTTTTCCACCTGGCTGTATCGCATCGCTCATAATGCGGCGATCGACCACATCCGCCGAAAGTCACCGAATCAGCAGAGCATCGAGGCCGAGAATGGTGACGGCTCGTACCAGTTGCAGATCGAAAGTCCGAATCCGACTCCCGAGCAGGATCGGGAGCGGAGCGAGTGGCGGACAGAGATCGCCGCGGTGGTAAAGTGCCTGCCGGGGGCATATCGCGAGCTTATTCTTCTGAGACACTCGCAGGACCTTAGCTACGACGAGATCGCGGAAATTACCAATTTGCCGCTTGGAACGGTCAAGAACCGTCTGTTCCGGGCCCGCGAGATGATGCGGGAGATCTTTCTCGAACGCGGGTTCACCCGACGCTGATTTCTAACGATGAACTACGAAATGCAGTACCGGCCGCCGACCAACCTTCAGACCGCCGAGGAGCGTCAGATGGGACTTTACCTGCATCTTTCGCAGCTCGCGAATGTTTTTATGTTCCCGATCGGAATCGTTATCCCGATCATCCTCTGGCAAACTCAGAAGCAGAATATGCCGGCGCTCGACGCGCACGGGAAGATGGTCGTCAACTGGTTGATATCGTCGGCGATCTACATGATCGTTTCAGTGTTCCTGATGTTTTTTCTGATCGGCATTCCGTTGGTCATCGCGCTCGCCATCATCGGGATAGTCTTCCCGATTGTTGGCGCGGTCAAGGCCAACAACGGTGAACTGTGGGATTATCCGCTGGCCATCAAGTTCATCAAGTAGAACGATGTTCGAGAACCTTCCCCAATCTCCCCGATCATGTCCGCGCGCAGATATCGCGGCGTATCTCGACGGCGAGCTCGATCCCGCCACGGAGATCGTGCTCGAGCGGCACGTTGCGGAATGTTCCGTTTGTCGGGACGAGCTGAACGAACATAAACGACTGACCTTCGCGTTGGACTCGGCTCTCGAGCGGGACGTTCAGATCGCGATCCCCGAGAATTTCGCCAAGGTCGTGACGACGAACGCCGAGTGCAAAGTCGAGGGACTGCGTTGTCCGGTGGAACGCAGCCGCGCGCTCCTTGTCAGTCTGTTGCTTGGACTCATCGTAATCATCGGGGTGACAGCCGATTCGCAATCGGGAATCGGATTTGTCGGCGCCGCTGCCGACAGAACGCTCGCCGTCGCTTCGTTCTTTCTTCACGTGATAAAAGACCTTGCGGTCGCGACGTCGGTCATCCTTCGGTCGGTATGTCCGAACACCCTGTACAACACAGCCGTCTCGATCGGTGCCGTCCTTTTGACGGTTTTCGTCTCGGTCGTATTTCTTGCGAAATTCCTCAGACAAAATCGATTCTGAAACGTACTATAGTCCGTGGATCCGATCGCGGACATCAATGGATTTAACTCGAAACGGGAAACGGCGCTCGTTCGGCTCGTGCTCGTCGCGGCGCTAACGACCCTTTTGGGTGTCTGCGCTCTCGGACAGGGAGCGGCGATCTCGACAACCGAGGACGGTCAGACTCTGATCATTGACGACGCCGGCAGCGAGGTCCTCGCCTTTGGGAAGAACGTTATCGTCAAGAAGCATGCGCAGGGCGTTTTCGCTTTCGGCGGGGACATCATCGTGGAAGGGACGGTGGACGCGGATGTTGCTACGATCGGTGGTTCGGTGACGCAGCGCGAAGGAGCGCTTATCGGCGGTGACGTCATTGTCATCGGAGGGACATTCAATGCCGAGGGCAAACAACCGCTGCGAAATCCTGAAAAACAGACGGTCGTTTTCGGAGTCTTCGAGGAAGAGTTCAGGAGTTTTGCGCAGAACCCTTCGTCGATCTTCTCGCCGGCACTGACCTGGAGTTTCGTTGCTCAGCGGGTCCTTTCGATACTCTTTTGGTTCGTCATCACCTTCACCCTGACGACAATTTCGCCCGGGGGAGTGAGCCGTGCGGCCGCGAGGTTCCAGCTAGGAAGCGCGAAAGTTCTGGGTCTCGGGATCGCCGGCCTGCTTGGCACGGGCGCCGCGATCCTGTTATCGGCGGCGTACCTTCCCGGCTATCTGGCGGGTCTGGTTCCGTTGATGATAATTTTCCTGCTGTTCCTCGCGTTCATTTTCGGCCGGGTTGCGCTTCAGGTCAGTTTCGGGAAGTTCCTTCAAAAACATCTAATCCCCGACAACATGCAGTCGGAGACGCTGGCGATCCTTCTCGGGGTCGTCGGTTGGACGCTGATACTTTCGGTCCCTTATCTATGGACGCTCGCACTCATCGTTGTTTTCGCGGCCAGCGTCGGCCTCGTCTTTACCGCCCGTTCAGGCAACCCGTGGCAAACCCCGTGAGCCTCGGAAACCATTGTTTGTAAAGAGGTTGTTAAATTTACAATTCTTTACAGAACGGGTAAAACCTTTTTCTTTCAATTAACGTCTAGGTTTGTGAATCAATTCGGTCGGCTTCATCCGGCCTTTTTGCATCAAGTACTTGAGGAAGACATAAATGTTTAAGATCAAAGCACTTATATTGTTTTTATTGATCATTGCCGCAACGGCGATCACTAGTTTGGGGCAAGTCAATGCGGACGTCGGCATCAAAGCAACATTCGCCGGCGGCGACGTAACGGCGATCAGCGAAGGCAAAATCGCGCTGACGACCGTTGACGGTCCGATCGACGTGATTATCGTCAGCGCCTCGGTGTTCAAAAAGGTCACGGCAGAGAACCTCAGCTTGAAGGGCGCGATCGCGGCATCACTTTCCGAGATCGCGGTCGGTGACAAACTCTTAGTTTCGGGACTCGTCGCGGACGACAAGAAATCGATCACTGCGAAAACGGTCTATTTGATGTCGAAATCGACGATTGCCGAGAGAAACTCAAAAGAACTCGAAGATTGGCGCAATCGCGGTACGACGGGTCGCGTCGTCGCTGTCGATCCGATGACGAACGCGATCACGGTCACTGTCGGATCCGGCGTGATGGCCCGCGAGGTCAAGGTCAAACCCGAGCAGGCAACCGAATTCATGCGGTTCTCGCCCGATTCGAACGATTTCGCGAAAGCGAAGAAAAGCTCGATCGCCGAGATCGAAAAAGGCGATGAGATAAGGGTTCTCGGAAACCGCAACGCAGACGGCTCCGAAATTACGGCCGAAAAGGTGGTGACCGGCAGCTTTTCACAGACCGGCGGGACGATCAAATCGATCAATCTTGAGAAGGGCCAGATCACGATCCAGGAAGTCTGGAGCAAAAAAATTGTAACTATCACGGTCTTGCCGGTGTCTGTTTTGAAGCAGTTCCCCGAGGAAATGGCGACGCGGTTGGCAATGTTCAATGCCATGCAGCAGAGTGGGTTCAGGCCTCCCGAGGGCCAGCAGAATCCGCAGCAGAATCCGCAGCAGAATCCGCGGAACGCGCAACAGAACCCGCAACAGAACCCTGAGCAAAGAATGCCGGGACAGATGCCGGGAGGCGGAATGGGACAAGGCGCGGCGCGCCGGG
The DNA here is from genome assembly GCA_029557535.1 of Acidobacteriota bacterium. Lineage (GTDB taxonomy): Bacteria > Acidobacteriota > Blastocatellia > Pyrinomonadales > Pyrinomonadaceae > JAFDVJ01. Next base: position 20,468 of record JAKQII010000390.1, on the reverse strand, counting down.
GCGGCGTTGATGATTCCCAGTTTCCGGTGTTGAAAATAACGGATTTCAAGGTTGGCGATATGATCGCGATCCTGAGTTCAAAATCGACAGATCCGGCCTCGGTTCGTGCGATCAAGATTTTCAACGGTATCAAGCCGTTTATCGACGCCCAGGAGGCGATGGCGGCCCGGAGCGGCGGTCAGCGCGGCGGCGGTGCAAATACAGGATTTACGATACCGGGACTGGACGGTTTCGGTAACTAACAGAATTCATGAACTGGGGACGGCCAGGTTCCGCCCCCAATTTTTTTTCCAGGGGATATTATGAAAAACTTAATTTTATTTGCAATCATGCTCGCCGTCGTCACGCTCTCGGGCGTGAACGCGTCGGCGCAGAAAGCTGGAACGATCTCCGGCCAGGTCTTCGACAGCCTCGGCGCGGTCGTTGTCGGCGCAAATGTGATCGTGGTTGATTCCGCCGGCAAGGAAAAGACAGCGGTGACCAACAAACAGGGTGAGTTCTCTATCGCCGGTCTTTCAGCGGGCAACTACACGGTTCGTGTGATCGCTCCGAAGTTTTCATTGTACGAACAATCGGAAGTCGCGGTCGCCTCGGGCGAAAAGACGGAATTGACCGTGGCGCTTTCCGTCGAGGGCGTGAGTGAAAACGTCGAGATCAACGGCGACAACCAGGTCGACAACGATCCGAATAACAACCAGTCGCAGATGATCCTGAAGGACAAGGACCTCGAAGGGCTTCCTGATAATGAGGAAGAACTTGAGGCAGCCCTTCAGGCGCTCGCCGGACCGTCATCGGGACCGAACGGCGGTCAGATCTACATCGACGGATTTACGGGCGGCCGACTTCCGCCGAAAGACACGATCCGCGAGATCCGCATTAACCAGAATCCGTTCTCGGCCGAATACGATCGGCTCGGCTTTGGCCGGATCGAGATATTCACCAAGCCGGGCTCGGATCGCTTCCGCGGCAATGTGTTCGGGAACTTCAACGACGAAAGCCTGAACTCGCGCAATCCGTTCGCGACCAACCGCGCGTCGTCACAGACCCGGATGTTCGGCGGGAACGTTTCGGGTCCGCTCATGAGCAAGAAAGCATCGTGGGGATTCGATATCAGCAATCGGCAGGTCGACAACGGCGCTTTGATCAACGCGACGATACTTGACCCGGCGTTCAACGTCACGCCGTTCCAGCAGGAATTGACCGTTCCTACGCGCCGCTTTTCGCTCGGGCCGCGGATCGATTATGCGATAAACGACAAGAACACGCTGGTAGCGCGTTACAGCTTCTCGCGCAATACGACAAGCAATCAAGGGATCGGCGGTTTTTCGTTGCCGACCCGAGCCTACGAGACGTCAGTCAACCAGCACGAACTGCGACTGACGGAAACGGCGATCCTGAACGCCAAGACAGTCAATGAAACCCGGTTCTCGTACGAGGTGAACGATCGCGAACAAGTTGGCGACAACACGATCCCGACGATCAACGTGTCGAACGCGTTCAACGGTGGCGGCGCCCAGATCGGGCTTAGCTACAACAAGTCCAAAGAATGGGAGTTGCAAAACTACACTTCAACAACTCTTGGAAAGAAAGCGTCGCATTCGATCAAATTCGGGATCCGGCTTCAGGGACAAACGATCAGTGATCGTTCGGAAAACGGATTCGGCGGTTCGTTCACTTTCCCCGGATTCTTCGCGACAGGGGATCCGTATGACCTGAATGCGGACGGGGTCGTTTCAGGCATCGAACAATATCGCGCGAAGCTGCTCGGTGCGGCCGATACCCGCTACAACCCGACCCAGTTCAGCATTACTTCCGGAAACCCACTGGCGAAAGTCTCGCAGATTGAAGTCGGTGCGTTCATTACCGATGACTGGCGTGTACGGCAGGATCTGACGCTCGGGATCGGTCTCCGGTACGAGAATCAGACGAATATCGACGACGACTTCAATTTTGCGCCGCGGTTTAGTTTTGCCTGGTCGCCCGGCGCGGGCGGTGCAAAACAGCCGAAGACTGTGATTCGCGGCGGATTCGGTGTGTTCTACGACCGTTTCAGTGAAAATTACACGCTCAACGCGCTCCGTTTCGACGGTACGCGCCAGCTCAATTACGTTGTCTCGGCAAACGATCCGGACCCGGTCCGTCAAGCCGCGGCGATAGCGTTGTTGAGCCAACCGATCTTCGCGCTCTCAGGGGTAACCAACGTTCCGACGAGCGATCAGATCGGTGCGATCGTCCCGTTCACGACGACGTTGCGTCAGGTCGCTCCCGAACTCAAATCGTCCTACACGCTCCAGACGGCACTTGGTATTGAACGCCAGTTGCCGTTCAAAACGACCATGGCAATCTTTTACGTCGGCGCCCGCAACAACAACCTGCTGCGAGCCCGCAACATCAATGCGCCGGTTTGTCCGGCGGCAACCGGAGACTGTACCGGCGGCATTCGTCCCGACCCAGCGATCGGTAACATTCTGCAGTACGAATCGACAGGGAAGTTGACGCAGCATCAAGTGATCTTCAACTTCAGGACTCAGATCAGCGCTAGGATGCAGGTTTGGGGCAACTACCGGCTCGGATTCGCGAAGAGTGACTCGGACGGCGCTAACTCGTTCCCGGCGTACACTTGGGATCTGACCGGCGAATACGGCACTGCGTCACTCGACGTTCGCCATAATGTCGTCGTCGGCGGTTCGTTCACGATGCCGTGGAACATTCGCTTGTCGCCGTTCATTATCGCTTCGTCGGGGCGTCCGTTCAACATTACGACGGGCGTAGATTCGAACGGCGATAATCAGTACACCGAACGACCGACATTTGCTCAACTCGCGGCGCGGTGCGGCGAGCTCGGGCTCACGAATTCCTTCTGTGATACGAGTGGCTATGATCCGAACGCGATCATACCGCGCAATTTCGGTCGCGGACCGTCCTTCTTCAACGTCAACCTCAATCTGAGCAAGACCTTCAGTTTCGGCGGTGAACGGAATTCGTCGTCGAATGGACAGAGCCAGCAGCAGGGCGGCGGCAACCGTGGCGGAGGCATCCCGGGAGTCGGCGGTGGCGGTCGTGGCGGCCGCGGCGGAATGGTCATGGGTGGAGGCGGCGGCATGTTCGGCGGAGGCGGCGGAAGCCAGCCATACAACCTGACATTCGGAGTCCAGGTTTCGAACCTGTTCAACACGGTCAATATGGGAACCCCGATCGGGAGCCTGAATACGAGCCGATTCGGTCAATCGACATCGACCGCCGGCGGCTTCGGTTTCTTCGGCGGCGGCGGAGCGAGCTCGGGTAATCGCCGAATCGAACTCCAGGCACGGTTCAGTTGGTAGACTTTTCGCAAGAGGCTGGACGACGGGGCAAGGTGAAAACCCTTGCCCCGATTTTTGCGTATGATGTTCGACCCTTTTGGGCGGGTCAATTACGCCAACTTGGGTCCAAAGAACTTGTTGCCGACTGCCGGAATGTCGGGAACGCAATCGGCAATTCGCTGAGCCGATAGTGGACATTCGATAAGAACAACGATGATGAGAACACTGATAATATTGGCGCTTTTGTTGGCCCCTGTGATTGCTCGTGCACAATCCAAGGACGCAACGAACGAGAGTGAAAAGGCGAAAGTGCCAGAGTCTGTGCCGACGGCGTCCGGCGATGCCGCTGCGCTCGAAACCGCCCGCAAATCGTTCGCTGCGCACGGCGGAGTCGCGCTTAAGAACATGAAGACGCTTATCGTACGCGGATCGGCACAAGTGTCGGGATCACCGACTCAGACGATCGATACCGCGTTCGTGACGATATTCTCGGGTGAAAAATATCGCCTCGAGATCGATAATCCGATGCGTCCGTTGAAGCAGATTTCGAACGGCGAATCGACGGTGTCAAATATTCCGAATTTCCAGCTTCCGCCGATCAATCGGCTTGGCCTTCCGATGTTGCAGCGCATCGAAGAGAAAGGATTCGTCGTGACGGCGCTGCCGGCTTCCGCGAAAAAGAAGACGGGATTCAGGATCACTTCGCCCGAAGGCTATTTCACGGACTTCCTCGTCGACGATAAGTCGTTCGAGATCAAGTCCTATGAAGCTACCTATTCGTACGAAGGGCGCACGGTGACGACTGCCGTCGAAATTGATAAGTACCGTGACGTCGATAACGTCAAGATTCCTGAGAAATACTCACAGCGTTTCGATCTCGGGTTCGTGACGATCTATTCGAGCTTCAAGGCAAAGGAAATTCTCGTTAATACCGAGGTCGCGGACGACGTTTTCCGCTTGGACAATTAACCGAGGGTCGGAAACGAAAAAAGCCGGATCGGGAAAATCCCGGTACCGGCCTTTCGATTGGCAGCGATCGCAACCTCAAACGTGCATGATCTCGGTTTCCTTCGTCCTCGCGAGTTCGTCCACCTTGCCGGTGAACGCATTCGTCAGCTTCTGGACTTCGTCCAATCCAAATCGTTCATCGTCCTCGGAAACGCTCTTGTCCTTGAGCATCCTTTTCAGCAAGTCGTTCGAATGATGCCGGACGTTCCGGATCGCCACCTTATGCTCTTCCGCGATCTCGTGGACCTGCTTCGCCAGCTGCTTGCGGCGCTCCTCGTTGAGGGCGGGGATCGGGAGCCGGATCATTTTACCGTCGTTTGAAGGGTTGAGTCCCAAATTAGCACCGATGATCGCCTTTTCGACCGCCGAGATCTGGGAAATGTCCCAGGGCTGAACCGTCAGCATCTGCGGTTCGGGAACGGCAACCGACGCCATCTGGTTCAAAGGCGTCGCGGTGCCGTAGTAGTCAACCATCACGCCGTCAAGCAGCCCGACGGTTGCCCGTCCGGTACGGACGTTGGCGAGTTTGCGTTTGAGGTCGTCGATGACGGCCTCCATCTTCGGTTTCGTCTCGTTCAAAATCGTTTCAACGCTCATAATCGTCTCCGCTTCAGGCCGGCTGGCCCTTTTGGCCGGCGGTCACCAGCGTACCGATCGAAAGGTCCCCGCAAACGGCCTTGAGAATATTCCCGCTCGACTTCATATTGAAGACCATGATCGGCAAGTTGTTGTCCATGCAAAGGGAAATGGCCGAAGCGTCCATAACCTTAAGTTGTCGCTCGAGCACTTCCTGATAAGTGATCGTCTCGTAACGGCTGGCATCGCTTACGAGCATCGGGTCAGCGGAATAGATTCCATCTACTTTGGTCGCCTTTAAGATCACTTCGGCGCGGATCTCCAGCGCGCGAAGGGCCGCGGCCGAGTCGGTCGTGAAATAGGGATTGCCCGTTCCCGCGGCGAAAATAACGACGCGCCCTTTCTCGAGATGGCGCTCAGCGCGCCGGCGGATGAATGGTTCGGCCAACTGCGGGATGTCAATGGCCGACATCGCACGCGTGTAAACGCCGAGCTTTTCCAAGGCATCCTGAAGCACGACGGCATTCATGACCGTGGCGAGCATTCCAATATAATCGGCTGCCGCCCGGTCCATGTTGCCTGCTGACTTTGAAACGCCACGGAAGATGTTTCCGCCGCCGACAACGACTGCGATCTCAACGCCGAGCTCACGGACCGCCTTTATTTCATTGGCAACGGCCTCAGCCACGTTGACGTCGATCCCGTAGTTTTGTCCGCCCATGAGGGCTTCACCCGAGAGTTTCAGCAACAGTCTTTTATATACGGGAACCATAGCATTTGGGAATGCGGATTTTGGATCTCGGATTTGGGTTCGGGTTTGGGATCGCCATTCCGCAATCCCATATCCCAAATCCCAAATCCCAAATGCGTCTATCCTACCATGGACGCGACTTCAGCCGCGAAATCGTCCTGTTTCTTCTCAATGCCCTCACCCATCTTGAAGCGGGCGAACCGGCGGATCGAGATATTCTCCTTGATGGACGCGATCTTCTCGGTCACCAGTTCGCCGATCGTCTTCGACGGGTCTTTCACAAACGCCTGATCGAGAAGAACGTTGTCTTCAAAGAACTTATTGAGACGTCCGTCGATGATCTTTGCAAGGACTTCTTCCGGCTTGCTCGCGTTCTTCGGATCGTTCTTGAGTTGTTCCATAAGTATCTCGCGCTCCTTGTCGAGTTCGGAAGCGGGAACTTCCTCCCGGCGAAGATAGCGCGGATCGGTCGCGGCGATGTGCATCGCAACATCCTTCACCAACTGCTGGAACTCCTCTCCGCGGGACACAAAGTCGCTCTCGCAATTGATTTCGACGAGGACTCCGACCTTACCGCCCATATGGATGTACGATCCGACCGCGCCTTCGGCGGTCACGCGGCCTTCTTTCTTGCTTGCCGTCGCCATTCCTTTTTTGCGGAGGATCTCGATCGCGGCGGTTTCATCACCATTCGCCTCGACCAATGCATTCTTGCAGTCGATCATTCCCGCACCGGTTTTTTCGCGCAAGGACTTAACTGCGCTCGCTGTAATTTCTGCCATAATTCACTCCAAATATGATCTCAAAAAAAATCTGCAAAAAAAGCGTAGCCCGTTTTGGTCGAAACCAACGGAATTCGCTACGCCATCTTGGGTAAAAGTTTAGCTTGCGGCTGCTTCGTTTGATTCCGCCTGGTTCGATTCTTCGGCTTCTGCGGTCGGCGCTTCGGCAACCGTCTCAACGGCTGGTTCGGCAGCGGCCTCGACCGGAGTTTCGGCCGGTGCGGCTTCAACAGCAGGTGCGACATCCGCGGCCGGCGCCGGCGAAGTTGGCGTTTCAGCAACCGGGGCTTCGTCGGATTCTTCGGCCTGAACACCGCCTTCGGTTCCGAAGTTCTGGCCTTCAAGGATCGAGTCTGCGATTCTCGACGCGAAAAGCCGGATCGCGCGGAGCGCGTCGTCGTTACCGGGGATCACATGATCGATTCCTTCCGGCGAGCAGTTTGTATCGACCACGGCCACAACGGGAATTCCAAGGCGGTTCGCCTCCGCGACCGCGATCTCTTCCTTGCGGACGTCGATGATGAACAGCATGTCGGGAAGCCCGCGCATGTCCTTGATGCCGGCGAGGTTCTTCATCAGGCTTTCATGCTGCCGATCGAGACCGAGACGCTCTTTCTTCGTGAGTTTCTCGTAGCGGCCATCTTCACGCATCGCCTCGATGTTCTTGAGCTTCTGGATCGAATTCTGAACCGTTTGGTAGTTCGTCATCAAACCGCCCAACCACCGATTGTTGATGTAGTACTGACCGCAGCGTTCCGCTTCTTCCTTGATCGCTTCCTGCGCCTGGCGCTTGGTGCCGACGAAGAGGATCTTCATGTTAGGCCGCTCCGAGACCGCCTCGGTCACGAACGCCAGCGCGTCGCGGAAAAGCTTCTGCGTTTTCTGAAGATCGATAATATAAATGCCGTTGCGCTCGCCGAAAATGTATTCCTTCATTTTCGGGTTCCAACGGCGAACCTGGTGACCAAAATGAACTCCGGCTTCGAGGAGTTCTTTCATCGTTACTGTAGCCAAAGCTTCGTACTCTCCTTGTTTATTGGTTTATGTACTCGACGCGGCCGGTGTTAAACCAACTAAACCGCGTCGATGGATTGGTGCAAGGTCCATTGGAAACTGTCAATCAAGATGCAATTCGCGATCGACAACATACAACGAACCATCCGCCTCTTAGCGTTTCGAGAACTGGAACCGTTTGCGGGCTCCCTTCTGTCCGTATTTCTTGCGTTCCTTTTGGCGCGGATCGCGGGTGACCAGACCGGCCCGTTTCAAGGTCGGACGATAGTCCGCGTTGTACTCCATCAGAGCACGCGTGATCCCGTGTCGAACCGCTCCGGCCTGTCCGGCCGTGCCGCCGCCCGCGACATTGACAAGAATGTCGAATTTGTTGGCGGTGTCCGTCAGGCGAAGCGGCTGACGGATGATCATCCGGAGCGCCTCATTCGGGAAGTAATCATCGAATCCGCGTCGGTTGACGATGATGTCGCCGTTGCCGGGGCGAAGATAGACCCGCGCGGTCGACGTTTTTCTGCGGCCGGTGCCGTAATACTGAATATCTGCCATAAAAGTGATCTATTGTCAGTGGTCAGTTGTCAGACCAACTACTTCGTTTCGATTACAACCGCTTCCGGTTTCTGCGCGGTGTGGCGGTGGTCGCCGTCCGCGTAAACCTTCAACTTTTTCGCCATCGCCTTTCCAAGCTTGGTCTTCGGGAGCATGCCCTTGACGGCAAGTTCGATGATGCGTTCGGGCTTTGTTTCGAACATATCCTTGACCGATTTCTCACGCAGGCCGCCCGGATAAAGCGTGTGATGACGGTAAACCTTTTGCTCGTTCTTCGAGCCCTTGAAGATCGCGTGGCGCGCGTTGATCACAACGACGTGATCGCCCATGTCGAGGAACGGCGTCCAATTCGGATTGTTCTTTCCCGACAAAATACGCGCAACTTCGGTCGCAAGGCGTCCGACGGTCTTGCCCTTGGCATCGACCACAAACCACTTGCGATTGTCCGCTAAACCTTTTCCGCTCGGAAAATAAGTACTCATAAATACCTGCAATGTTAGGAATATTCGCCAAAAAGCGAACTGATAGGATAACGAACGATGCTGTCGAGGTCAAGGCCGGCAGGGCGGTGAGGCAAATTATCCTGGTGTCCCGGCACAGGAAATCGTGCACGAAACCAGGCGTTTGACGCGAACGGGACGACGGCGGTCCGGTTGTGCGCGAATCACCGGGGCCGCGGGCAAAACTCAGACACCTGGCGTCAGGCATTGAGCCGTTGCGCCCGCGAGCGAAACGGGACGGCCGCGAACCACGCGAATGAAACGGTTGAGTCGTGAAAAGAGATCCGTTAACATCCGGGTGAGCCGCGGCCGAACGGTCGACGGTTCGATCGTTACTATTGACAAACCCTACCGCCGGTCAAAGCGGTCGAGATCCATAACTTTTGCCCAGGCGTTGATGAAGTCCTTGACGAACTTTTCCCTTGCGTCATCCGACGCGTAAACCTCGGCGATCGCCCTAAGTTCGGCGTTCGAGCCAAAAACGAGATCAACCGGCGTCGCTTTCCATTTCAAAGCGCCGGTCTTCCGATCTCGGCCCTCATATATGCCTTCCGTGGGCGACATCGACCATTTTGTCGACATGTCCAACAGGTTGACAAAGAAATCGTTGCTCAGCGTTCCCGGACGATCGGTGAACACGCCCAATTCGGATCCGCCGGCATTCGCACTTAGCGAACGCATGCCTCCGACGAGCACGGTCATCTCAGGCACCGTGAGCGAAAGAAGGCTGGCTTTGTCGACCAACATCATGGACGGCGGCAAGCGGTTGCCTTTTTCATAGTAATTACGGAAGCCGTCCGCGGTCGGCTTGAGCAATTCGAAACTGTCGACGTTTGTCTGGTCCTGATTCGCGTCCACCCTTCCGGCGGTGAACGGGACCGACACCGCAAAACCGCCTTTTTTCGCTGCATCTTCGATCGCCGCCGAACCGCCGAGTACGACCAGGTCCGCAAGTGAGACCTTCTTTCGTCCGGCTTGTTTTCCGTTGAAGTCTTTCTGCACGGCCTCGAGGGCCGAGAGGACCTTGCTCAATTCGGCGGGATCATTGGCTTGCCAGTCTTTCTGCGGGGCGAGCCTTATCCGGCCGCCATTTGCTCCGCCGCGCATGTCGGTGGAACGGAATGACGACGCCGAGGACCATGCGGCCCGGATCAAGGCCGCGCCGCTCAAACCCGATCCGAGAATTTTGGATTTCAGCCCCGCGACGTCGTTGGCGTCGATCATCTCGTAGTCGATCTTCGGCAACGGATCCTGCCAGATCATCGACAGTTCGGGGACGTCCGGGCCTATGTATCGCGAACGCGGACCCATGTCGCGGTGCGTCAACTTGAACCAAGCTTTTGCGAAGGCAAGTTCAAATTCCTTCGGGTTCGCGAGGAAGCGACGCGAGATCTTTTCGTACACGGGATCGAATTTCAGCGAAAGATCGGTCGTCAGCATGATCGGTGGATTCTTTTCGCCCTTCAGGTGCGCGTCGGGGACGAGGCTGTTCGCTTCGCCGTTCTTGGGGATCCATTGCGTCGCGCCGGCGGGACTCTTTGTCTTTTCCCACTCGAACGCGAACAGGTTCTCGAGATAATTCATGGTCCATTTGACCGGATTTTTCGTCCAGGCACCTTCGAGTCCGCTCGTGACGGAGTCTTCTGCGTTGCCTTTTCCGCATTTGTTGTTCCAACCGAATCCTTGATCTTCAAGCTTCGCAGCCGCCGGCTCAGGGCCAAGGCAGTCGGCCTTCTGCGCACCGTGCGACTTTCCGAATGTGTGGCCGCCGGCGATCAACGCGACGGTTTCCTCGTCGTCCATTCCCATCCGGCCGAACGTTTCGCGGATATCCTTCGCGGCGAGAAGCGGATCGGGATTGCCGTTCGGACCTTCAGGATTGACGTAGATGAGTCCCATCTGAACTGCCGCGAGCGGTTTTTCGAGCTGGCGATCGCCCTGATAGCGCTTGTCGCCGCCAAGCATCTTCGTTTCCGGGCCCCAATAGACGAGATCGGCTTCCCAGTCGTCCTCGCGGCCTCCTGCGAACCCGAGCGTTTTGAAGCCCATATCCTCAAGCGCCACGTTTCCGGCGAGGATCATCAGGTCAGCCCACGAGATCTGTCGCCCGTACTTCTTCTTGACGGGCCACAAAAGCCGCCGTGCCCTGTCGAGATTGGCATTGTCAGGCCAGCTGTTGAGCGGCTCAAACCGTTGCTGACCTCCACCGGCACCGCCCCTTCCGTCGATCGCGCGGTAGGTTCCCGCACTGTGCCAGGCCATCCGGATAAAGAGCGGGCCGTAATTTCCCCAATCGGCCGGCCACCAATCCTGTGATGTGGTCAGCGTTTTCTTGAGATCGGCTTTTACGGCCGCGAGATCGAGTTTCTTGAACTCCGCGGCGTAATTGAAATTCTTATCCATCGGGTTCGAGGTTGGCGATTGCTGTCTGAGCGGCGTCAGGTCCAGCTGATCGGGCCACCAAAACTCGTTTGGCTTCGGTTTCGTTTGTGAAAGGACCGGTGCCGAAAACAACAGCATCGACACCGCGAGTCCCCACAATGACGGTTTGATTCGTCGTAACATAAGTTATCTCCTTGGTAGGACCGGATGAACGCCGGTCGAAATCGTGATCAATCATTGAAATGACGCGCACGGCGTCGGCCGGACGTCGTCTTGAAATCGTTGGTTTGGCAACCGAGAAATCCCGCGAACCCGTGATTTTTAGAAACTTCGAGGTTGCGCTTGCGGTTTCGCAATCCGATCGATGGGGTTCGTTCCGTAAGATTCGTCGAGAATCGGTCGAAATTTAGAATTATTCTAACATCGAGACAGCGATTTCCCAAATCGTTATCCAACGACCGTCGTGATCAGCCGGATTCCGGCCAGCAAGTCGCTGTGGATCGAACCGCTGTGCGAGAAGGCGCCGATTTTGCGAGGACTTTCACGACACAAAGGCCTCCGCGTTTCAGCGCCGTCTGGCCTCTTCGCCGATTTACCGGTACGACATCGAACCGCTTCGTGGATTGACGCGGTAGATTTACCGAAAGCGTTCGGAAGCGAAAAGAACTCCGCAGATCGTCTTTGCGTCGCGGATCTCGCCGTTTCGGATCATCTTCAACAGGGAATCGAATGAATATCGTTCGACGGTGAGCAGTTCGTCGTATTCGAGTTTTTGCCCGACTTCGGTCAGACCTGTCGCGACGAAAACATGCATCAGCTCGGACAGGAAGCCCGGCGAAACATAGAATTCGGCGAGTTTCTCGATCGAATCGGCGACGACGCCGATCTCTTCTTCAAGTTCGCGGGCCGCGCCGAGTTTCGGGTCTTCGCCCTTTTCGAGAGATCCGGCGGGAATTTCAAGCAAATACTCGCCGGCGGCGTGGCGATACTGTCTGACGAGCGCCACGGTCCCGTCTTCGAAGACAGGCACGACTACGGCGCTGCCGTTATGTGCGACGATCTCGCGGTCGTACTCGATCCCGTCCTCGCGTACACGATCGATCCGAACGTTCAGGATCTTGCCTTGATAAATGTCGCGCTGTCCGATCTTTTCAGGTTCCATCTCTGTTTCGAAAACAGTTTGACACCGGCGGTATAATTGAGACAAGCACGAACCGGGGACGGCGGGTCGATCAGATCGAAGGAGGCTGTATGCAAACAGTTGGAGTGACGACGGTTTTTCTGTTCCTGGCCACGTTCGCGGCGGTTTTTTGGGGGTTCTTGAACCCCGCGAAGTTTCAGATGGCCGCAGGACTCGGGGTCTTCTTTTTCGGGCTCGCGTGCGTGATGCTCGCGATCACGATCTGGAAACGGACAAAGACCGAGCGGGTCTGACGAAATATCGAATCAGTCGTGGATCGGCGCGTTTTTTGCGTTGCGCTTGAAACTCGTTCCCGCGAGCATAAGACAAAGATCAAAAAGCGGAATGCGAACACGGCAACGACACCGCCGAGCAGCGCGGCCACGGCATAAGCCCGAAACGCTTTAGAAAATTCTCTCCCGCGAATTTCCGCCAACAATCAGCCATTTGACAGAAGAAACGCGGATCAGGAATGGGTCACGTAAGGAGAATTGCAACAAGACATAACGAGTTGGAACGGTCATGCTTTGCTTGATTCGCGTTCATTGGCGCAGATTCGCGGGCGGGAACTTTCTTCTATTGCGTTATGTGGGATTAACGCTTGTCGGATCAGCCATTTCGTTACGCGGAACTTCCCAAATTCGCTTGAGCAAGTTTGACAGATCAAGCGCGGCGACAGCCGCGATCAAAAACGAGCACGCGAGCGTGACGAACCGGGCCCGATCGGTCAGACGACCGTAGTTATTGATCAATTCACCGATTTTCATTCAGGTAATCCCGAACCTTTTTCATGTCGTCCCAAACCTCGCGTTTCTTGCTAGGATCGCGCAGTAGGTATGCCGGATGAAAGGTCGGCATTACTTTGACACCGTAATAGTCCTGAAAGATCCCGCGAATTTTCGTGATCCCTTCTTTCGTGTCAAGCAGGTTCTTCATCGCGGTGTTTCCGAGGACGACGATCACCTTGGGCCGAACGACCGCGATCTCACGCAGCAGAAACGGTTTACACTCGGCGGTCTCGTTCGGCAGCGGCGCCCGGTTCATCGGAGGGCGGCAGCGATTGATGTTTCCGATAAAGACGTCGTCGCGTTTGAACCCGATCGCCTCGATGATCTTCGTCAAGAGCTGCCCGGCGCGTCCGACAAAAGGTGCTCCCTGGGCATCCTCGTCGGCTCCCGGTGCCTCGCCGACGAACATCAGGTCCGCCGTAAAACTGCCCGTGCTGTGCGCGATCTTCGTCCGACCTTCGCAAAGGCTGCAACGACGGCAATCGCCAATATCTGTCCGGATCCCCTCGATCGTCTCTCCCGTGTCAGGAAGCGCCGAATTTCGGTCGGCAAAGAGGTTGGTCGCAGGTGAAACGGTTGGTTTCGGCATTTCGTTCTTTGATATTTGCGGGAGCACCGATTTAAGCGGCGGGGTTTCTGAATTGAGTTTCGACAGCCGCGTCGACTCAAGCAGACTCAAACGCGAGGCATTCGCCGGCACGTTCGGTTTGGCGGGCGGAGGCAACGGCTGTTTCGTAAAGAACGGCCGATCCGGAATGAACCGTTCGACTTTTTCATGCGACACCTGCTCTTCGGTCACGACCATGACTGGATGATCGAGCGGCGGGGAATCGGCGAGTTCGACTTTCATGGTCTCGACGCCCAGTTCCCGAAGGTATTCGAGGTGCTCGCGCACGTCGATCGCAAGTTGTCGGTTTGCTTCCGTCATCTGTTCGCCCGCACTTCGATGATTGCATCGAGGATTCTGTCGGCCATTTCACGTTTCGATTGAAGCGGCAACTCAATCCGATCGTCTCGCGTCAAGAGGATCGCCGAATTGTTCTCGGTCCCGAATCCCTGGCCGGCGACGCTGACGTCGTTGGCGACGATCATATCAAGCCTTTTCCGTTCCATTTTCGATCTGGCATAGGCTTCGACATCGTTCGTCTCGGCGGCGAACCCGACGACGATCAGCCGGGAATTCCGCACGTCGGAAACGGTCGACAGGATGTCCGGAGTGCGTTCCAACTCAAGCGTCAATTCCTCGGCATCCGTCTTTTTGATCTTCGCATCGGCAACGATCTTAGGTCGGTAATCCGCGACCGCGGCAGCGCCGACAAAGACCGTCGCTCCCGAAAGATACGTCATTACCGAGTTCAGCATCTGTTGGGCCGACTCGACCCGCACGACCTCGACGCCTTCGGGCGGTTCCGCCGTCACCGATCCCGTCACGCACGTTACCCACGCGCCGCGATCGCGGGCGGCCTCGGCGAGCGCGAATCCCATCTTCCCCGACGAATGGTTCGAGATGAACCGCACGGGATCGATCGCCTCGCGGGTGCCGCCGACGGTGACCAGGATATGTTCGTTCGAGAGATCGTCAACGTGCGTGCCGGTCGACACCGACCGCGGCCTGATCCCGAGGATCGCGAACGCCTGCTTGGCGATGTTCTCGACGTCATCGAGTTTTCCGGTTCCGACCGTTTTGCAGGCCAGCTCGCCCGAGATCGGCTCAGCAAACTTCACGTTGTCGGCTCTGAGCAGCTCGATGTTCCGCTGCGTTGACGGCTTTTCCCACATCGAAACGTTCATCGCCGGAGCGACGAGGACCGGAGCGGTCGACGCAAGGTACGTCGACGTCAGAAAGTCGTCGGCGATTCCGTTAGCGAATTTCGCGAGGACGTTTGCGGTGGCCGGGACGACAAGCAGAAGATCGATGTTCTGCGAGAAATTCACGTGTGCGATCGGGTCGGGATTCGCCTCGTCGTAATCATCCACGATCACGTATTCGCCGGTCAGCGCCCGGAACGTCAACGGCTTGACGAACTCCGTCGCGTGCCGCGTCATCGCGACGGAAACGTCGCATCCCGCTTTTTGCAGCATGCGCAGTACCTCGATCGCTTTGTACGCCGCGATTCCGCCGCAAACGCCGAGTCCGACCCTTGGTTTTCGTTCCGTTTCGCTCATATCCGTGACGCTAACCGCATGTAAAATCTAACTTAAAATAGCACTAAGCTGTGTTAATATTCCAACGTATCGCGAGCGATGACCGAACAGCCGAGCCTATTTGAAAATCCCGCCGAGGCCGTCGATCTCGGCCGGATCATTCTATACGCCCTGGGCGATTTTCAGTCGCGGAGGAAGGTGCTGGCGGAGCGGGAACTGGCGCTGGACCGGCTGCGCGGCGCGTTAAAGCGTGCGTTCGAGAAGTTTGCCGTTGCCGAGCCATCGGACGAGATCGTCGCGGATGAACTCGAACGTCTCGGCGCGCGTGTCAAACGGGTTCCAAGTTTCGTCGCGAAGCATCCGTTCAGAGTTGTCGTGCCGTCCGAAATCGCTTGTGCCGCGCGCGAGCACTATGCGGACGGGCGGACCGAATAGCCGAAACGTCTCTTAATCCAGATGACTGGTTACGAAGAAAAATTCAGCGGACTGGGGAGCTATGTCGAACGGTACCGGCCGGCCATCGAGGCGGCGTTGCGCGCGCATTTGCCGCTTGCGCCGGCGCAGATCGAGTCGCGGTTCAACGAAGCCGTCGAGTACGCGCTCTTTTCGGGCGGGAAACGGTTGCGGCCCGTATTGACGATGCTTGGTGCGGAACTTGTTGGCGGGAACGCGGAATCGGTCCTGCCGGCGGCGGTCGCCGGCGAATACATCCATACGAGCTCGCTGATCTTTGACGACCTGCCGTGCATGGACGACGCCGAGATGCGGCGCGGAAAAACATCCGTCCACGAAAAATTCGGCGAAGGTCTCGCCGTTCTGGTAGCGATCGGCTTTCTCAACGCATCATACGGACTGGTGTTCGTCAATCATGCCAATCTGCCGGAGCGGGCGATGCTCGCGCATGCCGAACTCGTCGAGTGCATCGGGGCCGCCGGCATGGTCGGCGGGCAGGCTGTCGATTTGGCGCTCGCGACCGGCGCTGGATCGTCGAAATATGCCGAATCGGAGTCGGTCCGGAATCTGAAGACGTCGGCGTTGATGCGGCTTGCGATCCGCGTCGGAGCGATCCTCGCCGGTGCGAACCCGATTGATCTCGTAAAACTCTCCCGATTCGCCGAACTGCTCGGCGACGCATATCAGCTTAGTGATGATCTGATCGATATTGAAGAAGACGACGCGATCTTCACAAACAAGACTTTCGTCGGGGAAAGCGGTCGCGAGGCCGCGAGGGTCAGGCTGGCACAGACCATCGACGACGCGAAGCGGATCCTGGTCGAGAATTTCGAGCCGGGCGAGGCGCGAAGTTGCCTCATCCAGTTCGCGGATTATTTGGGCGAGCGAAGGAGTTGAAGTGCTCAAACAGATCACATTTGCCACCGTTCTTATCGGACTATTTGTCTCATGGACCGCGGCGACGGACCACAATGCAGGATTGGTCGTGACCGGCGCCGTTAGTGGCTGGGAATACAAGGCTGCTACTGTTGGAAGCCCGCAATATCCAGGGGATTGGCGACCGGCTCGGTACATTGCGACGGTTCAACTCAAGGTTTCCAATGAAGGGACTCAAACCTTGATCGTTCCCTACGGGCTTGGTACGCCAATGCGCCTCCGATTCCTCGATCTTTCGAATGGAGGCAACGAAGGATTCGTGAAACCCTTGTCTGATTACAGTGTATGGGGATTTTCGAGACGTCAATTGTACGACGTTCCGTCGTCCTCGGAAACCCGCGTCATTGAGCCCGGTGAATCGTATGTATTTCCGATGACCGTTGGTATTGTAGTCAAAGACAGTAAACGAAAATACGAACCGTCGCGTTACGCGTTGGTGGGCGATATTGAGGAAGTTCGCAGGATGCTCGCCGCAAAGTACTTTTCATTCCTTTTCGAAGTGAGTCCGTTGGAAAAGAATAAGGATGAGTTGCGCGAACTGGCCCAGAGATGGCGAAAGACCGGACTTTTTCCGCTCAACGACGAAGGAAAGTTTTCGATTGAGTCCCGGCCGATCCCGTCGAATGCGGATTGGATCAGAAAGCAGGACTTGCCGAAGATAACCGCGGCGCACTGATTGCCCGACCTTGAAAAGATGTTGTTCCTGATGGAACCGAGTCTCCTCAAAACCGCATACGAATACTGCGAGAGTGTCACCAGAAAACATGCCCGCAGTTTTTATTTTGCCGCGAAATTCCTTCCGCGTGAGAAACGGCGAGCGGTTTACCCGATCTATGCCTTCTGCCGGCACGTCGATGACGCCGTCGACGAGGCTAATGGCTCCGCAGAATCGCGCCGCGAAGCGGTCGCACGCTGGGAATCGCGTTTGCGGGATGTCTATACCGGCAAGGTTGATTACAATTCTGAGCAACCGTCGGACCAGGATCTCGTCTTCATCGCTTGGAACGATCTTCTGAAGAAATACAGATTCGATATCAAACTTCCAATCGAATTGATCAAAGGTGTCATCCAGGACACCGAGATCGACCGTTACGCGACCTTCGATGATCTTTATGTTTATTGCTACCGCGTCGCCTCGACCGTCGGCCTGATGTCGTCCGAGATCCTCGGCTATTCGGAGAAGAGCGCGTTGGGTAATGCCGAAGCGCTTGGCATCGCGATGCAATTGACGAATATTTTGCGTGACGTCGGAGAAGACGCGGAGCGCGGCCGGATCTACCTCCCGCGCGAGGACCTCGACCGCTTCGGCGTTTCCGATAAACAAATCATCGAGCGTCGGATCGACGCGAATTTCATCGAACTGATGAAGTTCGAGATCGCACGCGCGCGCGAGTTCTACCGGCGCGGAAATGCGGGGATCGGTTATCTCGATCGGGATTCGAGGTTCACCGTCGCGGCCGCCTCGACGGTCTATTCCGGAATCCTCAAGCGCATTGAAAAGCAGCGTTACGACGTTTTTGCCGAACGAGCGCGAACATCGTTTGGATGGAAGGTCCGGCAAATCCCGAGCGCCTACCGTCTCGCCGGTCGCTCCGCCCTCTTTCTGGAAGCGGGCACCGATTAAGTCTCTTATCGAAACACTTGAAGAGAGAAGATGGCGCAGGCTTGGTTCAAGTCGGAACTTGCTGTCTTACGGATTAAAAGGAGTAGACGGTCCCCATGTCATTGCTGAACCTCGGAAAGTTCGCCCATTGTTTGGGCATGTACAAGGATTATTGCGACAAGACACTCTGGACAAAGAACGAGATCTCCAAATTCTATTTCGCGAATTTCGTCAACCGCAGGATCAACACCCGAACTCAAAGTCCGCAAACTATCTTTGAGATCTGCCGGAGGATCGAAGAGAAAGACTTTTACCACAAGAACAGCGAATCGCGGATCTGCGGGATCCGATTTCTTCCGGGCTGCGGAGACGCGGAGTTTTCTGAGGCAATGCAATTCGAGGACGCCGAACTTATCACGGATTTGGTCTTCAGAAATTGGTCCGAGCCGGATCTTCTTCGCACGTCGATGAGCTACAACGCTCTCTCCGGCTGGACCGGCACGTTGATTCCGAACCGATTCATGCCGGTGACGTCGAACCAGTTCCGGCATACGATCGCATTCCTTTTCGACCTCGAACTGACCATTTACGGCGAAACCGATTTCGACTACTTCGTCCACTCGCAAAAGCACTTTCTCCTGACAAAGAAGCGCCTGCGTGAATTCAATCTCGATTCGCTCTATCTTCGCGAGATCAACGAGTACCTTCGGATCGCCTATCCGAAATGCGTTTTGAAAAGAAGTTACGACGAGCACGACTGGAACTGGCTGACCCAGGATTTCCACCTGTTCATTTACCGCGAGGTTCTCGGGCTCGATTCGATCGGCGGCCAGCGGTCATATCGCGGCGCCGCAAATGCGGGGATCGTGCCGAATCAAGCGGCTTTTGATATCAAGAGTCTGCTCAGCATCTACGTTCCTTAAGAGGTCCCGAAAGGGTTATCCCCCGACCTCGGCCGCCGATTTGTTCGGCGGCTTTTTTTTGTTCATTTCCGCGTGTTAATCTTGCTCGAAGATCGGACCTGGATTTCAAGCCGGAAATGCCCGTCGCAGATGACGTGGTTGATGCAGATCGTGCGGAAGAGAATTCGCGAACTTCCTCGTTGATCCTCGGGCGAAACGGTAAGAATTCGGTCAATTTATCGATGGTTGGAGTTCAAAATCATGATTCGTATCATATCGGTTTTTCTGGCATTCACGTTTTTGTTGACGCCATTTTCAGTGCTGGGACAGAAAGGGGGCTTTGCCGAGATCAAGCAGTTGCAGTCACCACAGAATCCGCGACTCGGGTTCATCATTCATGGCGGCGCGGGGGTCATAAAAAAGGGAACTCTGACGCCCGAGCAGGAGGCGGAATACGTCAAGAAACTCGAAGAGTCCGTTACGGCGGGATACAAGGCGCTGCAGGACGGAAAAAAGGCCGTTGAAGCGGTCGAGATCGCGATCCGGATACTTGAGGACTCGCCGCTGTTCAACGCCGGAAAGGGTGCGGTTTTTACTGCCGACGGCAAGAACGAACTCGACGCGTCGATCATGGAAGGCAAAACTCTCAATGCCGGAGCGGTCGCGGGCCTGCATCATGTTAAGAACCCGATCTCTCTGGCGCGCGCGGTCATGGAGCGCTCGCCTCACGTGATGATGATCGGCGACGGTGCCGAGGTCTTTGCAAAAGAAATGGGAATCGAACTGGTCG
This sequence comes from Acidobacteriota bacterium, assembly GCA_029557535.1. GTDB lineage: Bacteria > Acidobacteriota > Blastocatellia > Pyrinomonadales > Pyrinomonadaceae > JAFDVJ01. The sequence continues at coordinate 810 of JAKQII010000390.1, read as the reverse complement.
CTGAGAAATACTTCTGGACGCAGCGACGCTGGGACGCGCTGCAGCAGGTGATCAAAGAAGAGAAAGAGAAGGAAAAAGCAAAACGTGAAAGGGAAAAAGGCAGCGGCAGGCTGATTTCCGCGTCGCCGACAAACGAACCGATCTACGCCGGCATGACGCCCGGCCAGTTGCTTGGCGAGAATAAGTTCGGAACGGTCGGCGCGGTCGCGCTCGACAAGGACGGGAACATCGCTGCGGGAACGTCGACGGGAGGCATGACCAACAAAAAGTACGGACGTGTCGGCGACGCCCCAATAATCGGCGCGGGCACCTTCGCGAATAACAACACATGCGGTGTTTCGGCGACAGGTTGGGGCGAATTCTTTATCCGTCTCGGGGTCGCGCGCGACATTTCGGCGCAGGTCGAGTACCGGGCGATGCCGGTTCAGCAAGCCGCCGATTTTGTTTTGAAGAAAGTGAAGGCGCTCGGTGGCGACGGCGGCGTGGTTGTTCTGGACAAATTCGGAAACATCGGAATCTCCTTCAATTCGGAAGGCATGTACCGGGCGTACATCGGGCCGGACGGAAAGCCTGTGGTCAAAATTTACGAAAATTAGGATCCCGGATTCCAATTCAACATTCAAAACTCAAAATTTCAGATTTTGAGGATCTTTTTGAATCTTGAATCATGAACAATCAAAACTCAGAATTTCAGGTTTCGAAGATCGTTTTGAATCTTGAATCTTGAATTTTTCGAATCTTGAATCTTGAATTTTTCGAATCTTGAATCTTGAATACCGGTCGTTGCTAGATCGAGTCGTTGCCGGTTTT